>JAFUKS010000176.1 GCA_017473445.1 Lachnospiraceae bacterium | reverse complement strand
TACTAGTGGTAGTATTATTAACACCAAATTTATTCCATAATGGAAG
The DNA here is from genome assembly GCA_017473445.1 of Lachnospiraceae bacterium. Classification (GTDB taxonomy): domain Bacteria; phylum Bacillota; class Clostridia; order Lachnospirales; family Lachnospiraceae; genus Acetatifactor. The sequence goes on along the minus strand of JAFUKS010000176.1, from coordinate 11,286 downwards.
GGGACATCAGCAATGAAAATGATTTATCAAGGAAAAACCAAAGACGTATTCGCATTGGATAACGGCAATGTGATGCTGAAATTCAAGGACGACTGTACCGGTAAGGACGGCGTATTTGATCCCGGTGAGAATTCTGTCGGCTTAACTATCGAAGGAATTGGCAAGGCTAATTTAGAGACCTCCATTCACTATTTCGAGTTATTAAAGGATGCTGGTATTAAAACTCACTATGTAGGTGCAAATGTGGAAGACGCTACCATGGAAGTCCTTCCTGCTACTGTATTCGGCCACGGCTTAGAGGTTATCTGCCGTCTGGTTGCTACCGGAAGCTTTATCCGCAGATATGGCGAGTATATTGAAGACGGTACCGTTTTAGAGGGTGGCTATGTAGAATGTACCTTCAAGAACGATGCAAAGGGTGATCCCCTGGTAACCGGCGAAGGTTTGGCTGCTCTGGGTGTTATGACTCCCGAGATGTTTGAAAGCATGAAGGAGCAGACCCTGAAGATTACCAAGATTGTTGCAGACGATCTGAAGTCTATCGGTCTGGACTTATGGGACATCAAGTTCGAGTTTGGTTACAACAACAATGAGGTTATTCTGATTGACGAAATCGCATCCGGCAACATGCGTGTATATAAGGATGGCAAGATTGTTGATCCCGTTGACCTGACCAAGTATATTTTAAATAGATAATATAAGAAGGTATATAAATGGAAAGAAAAGTAGGAACTATATCTAGAGGTATTCGTTGTCCTATTATCAGACAGGGCGATAATCTGGTAGACATGGCTGTTACCAGTGTCCTGGAAGCTGCCGAAAGCGAAGGCTTCTCTCTGAGAGATAGAGACGTTATTGCTTTAACAGAATCCATCGTAGCAAGATCCCAGGGTAATTATGCTTCTGTTCAGGATATTGCTGCAGATGTGAAGGCTAAAACCGGCGGTGAGACTGTGGGTGTTATCTTCCCCATCCTGTCCCGTAACCGTTTTGCTATCTGCCTAAAGGGTATCGCAATGGGTGCAAAGAAGATTGTGCTCATGCTCAGCTACCCCAGCGATGAAGTAGGCAATGCGCTGCTTACTTATGATCAGTTAGACGAGGCTGAAATCAATCCTTACAACGATGTATTGACTCTTGCAAAGTATCGTGAATTATTCGGTGAAAATAAGCATGAGTTTACCGGTGTGGATTACGTAGATTATTATGCAAACATTATCAAGGAGGCAGGTGCTGAAGTAGAGATTATCTTCGCTAACCAGCCCAAGACCATCCTGGAGTATACCGACGCGGTAGTCACCTGTGACATTCACACCAGAGCCAGAACCAAAAGATTATTAAAGGCCGGTGGTGCACGGGTAGTGCTTGGTCTGGATGATATCCTGACCGCTTCCGTAGATGGTAGCGGATACAATACCAAGTACGGTCTGCTTGGCTCCAACAAGTCCACCGAGGACCAGATTAAGCTTTTCCCCAGAGAGTGTCAGGATCTGGTAGACGATATCCAGTCCAAGATTCTGGAATTGACCGGCAAGCATGTAGAGGTAATGGTATACGGCGACGGTGCTTTCAAGGATCCCCAGGGTAAAATCTGGGAGCTGGCTGACCCCGTTGTATCTCCTGCATTCACCAGTGGCCTGGTAGGTACTCCCAACGAGCTGAAGCTGAAGTATCTGGCAGACAACGATTTCAAGGATCTGAAGGGTGCAGAGCTGAAGGAAGCAATCTCCAAGAGTATCAAGGAGAAATCCTCCAATCTGGTTGGTAACATGGCATCTCAGGGTACAACCCCCAGACAGCTGACCGACCTGATCGGCTCCCTGTGCGACTTAACCAGCGGTTCCGGTGACAAGGGTACTCCCGTCATCCTGATCCAGGGTTACTTCGACAACTTCACAGACTAATTCAAAAGGGTGTCTCCCTCCTGGGGGCACCCTTTTTTTATCCCCTGCCCTAGTCATAGTCGCAGCCCACAAACATCCCGCCTCCTGCCGCATCTCTCCCCTCCCTTCCAGGGGCCACTGACTGCCCGCCTACCCCTTCCCCCGCAACAAGGGATTCTTCCGGAGATTTTCTAAAAAACGACTTTTCGGTAGTGTTGATTGACGGTATCTTTTATACGATGGACATTGCCTACGCTTGCTGTATGTCCCGCAAAGACAGCATCAACTTTGGCTAACAATGTCTGCTGACATAGATACTTCCAATGGGTATGACAAGTGAAGTGTCCATACCGTCCACTTAGCAAACGTTTATGCCACAAGGACATTCGACACGGATGTCGAATGAGCGCAATAGGTACACGGAAGTACCTTTTGCGCGTGCCTGTCCCTTGCGCTATTCTCCCCGCGTTTGCTTAGTGGACTGATGGCACGAAACGTATACCCATTGGAAGTATCTATGTTAGAGACATTGTGCTATGTCCCCTAAGCTGTCTTTGCGGGACATACAGCAGGCGGGCAAAGTCCATTCGGTAAAAGACACCGTCCCTTACCGAAAAGCTCGTTTTTGAAAATCTAACCGGAAGGCATCCCAATTTGTTGCGGGGGAAGGGGTAGGCGGGCAGTCAGTGGCCCCGGGAAGGGAGGGGAGAGATGCGGCAGGAGGCGGGATGTTTGTGGATGCAGCAAGGACTAAGGCAGGGGATAATATAATTTGCCGTCCTCCAGGAGTCTCATTTTGCCGTTTTGGATTTCTACGATGGCGACACCACAGTTTTTATAGACACCGGTGCCCCAAAAGTCGGACAAGGGACAATGGGTGATGTTGGCAAGCAGGGCCTTTAGGGCACAGCCATGGGTGGATAAAAGGACGGTCTGGTCCTGAAGGTCGGGATTGGATACCAGTTCCTTTAAAAATGCTCCTGTGCGAGCAATAATCGCCTCAAAGGACTCTCCTGAGGGAGCAGGCCGATATTTTTCAGGTGCGGTAAAAAAGAAATTGAAATCCGGGTCCGGAATGTCATAATTTTCCTTTTTGTAGCAATGTCCTTCGTATTCGCCAAAGCTGATTTCCTGGATGCGCTTCTCTATAATGATAGGTATTTGACGGTCGCCCTTTAGAATATATGCAGTCTCCTTTGCCCGTTTCAAGGGTGAGGTATAGATGCGGTCAAAGGCAACCTTCTGTAGTGCCCCGGCTGTTATTTGAGCCAATTCCCGGCCATAGGCATTTAATTCAATATCACTACGTCCTTGTAATCGTTTTTCTTTGTTCTGATCAGTCTCGCCATGGCGAATCATATATAATAACATAATTGTTTCGCTTCCTTTTATTTCCTATTTCTACCACAGAAAAGTGCCGACATGGTCGGCACTTTCCACTGGGAATCAATGTTCCTCTTATTTTACTTGAATTTCTTAATCATAGAAGTCTCTGCATTCAGGTCCGTAGCAATCTTACGATTGATTTCCATACCACGGGCAATCTTATGCATATCCTTCACCATGGAACCTGCACTGTCCGCCGCATCGGTAATACCGGTAACACTGTTGTCGATAGATGTACTAATCAATGCTACAGCCTGGGATACCGAAGTAATGGTACGATTCAAGCTGTCCGCACGGGCAGTTACTTCCTTCATAATATCTTCCACATGGACTGCATCTTCCCGATAGTGCTCTCCGGCCTCTACGAAGCCTTCAAATCTGGGAAGGATGGTCTCACTAAGATAATCCAACATCCATTTTGCATTCTCCGCCAGATTCAATACAGCAGCAGTTACTACGGTATTGACCTTCTGGATACGGTTTGCTGCATCCTCACTGGAATTTGCCAACTCACCAATCTGATTTGCAACCACTGCGAAGCCCTTACCTGCTTCGCCCGCTCTGGCTGCCTCGATGGAAGCATTTAATGCCAGCAGGTTGGTCTTGTTAGAGATGTTCAAAATTTCTTCTGTCAGCAGGTTAACTTCCTGTATACTGTTACTATCCTTGATAGCAGTACCCAAATCTGCCATAACCTCGCCAACTCTTTCGTTGATGACCTCTTTGGTCTCCTTTGCATGCTTCTCCAGCTGTGCAGCCCGATCCTTCATGCCTTCGGAGTAATCACCCATACTACCGGAATTCTCGACGATATACGCAGCATCTCCGCTAATCTGCTGGGTCTTCTCATCAATGCAAATCGCATTCTGCTCAATATCAGCCAATGCTGCTGCCAACTGACGGGTAAGATTGGATAAATCACTGGCAATAATATCGGAAGCCTGTACAGTATCTACTACTTCTCCTGCCACCTTATCCAGCTTCAGGGAATTGATTCTAAGCAATCCGCTTAAGGTCTGGAGCTTATCCATGAACAAATTGATACTCTCTGCCACCAGTCCCAGTTCATCATCACGTACCTTGGTAATACGCATGGTCAAATCACCATCACCGGAATTCAGCTTGGATGTGACACCCTTTACCTCTTTGTGCAGCTTTCTCAAAGGTAACACTACCTTTACTATCAGAACAGCCATTGTAATGATAAACACTACAATAATCAAATCAAAGAGCACATTATTGTTCGACATAGCATCTTTATATTTTATGACTACCTGTTCTGACTCAGCTGCTATCAATGCGTATAACTGAGATTCCGCATTCTTTACAGCAGCCAGGATGACCGTTGCCCCTTCCGACAATTCATTCTTCGCAATCTGTGAAGCTTCCAGCTTGTTACGATTACCGCTATATCCTAACACACGGAGTGTTGTGGTACTCAGTTTTTCATAACCGTCCACCATAATATCATAGGTAACCTGCTTATCACCTTCAGCATACTTTCTATATTCTTCTATGGCGGCCTTCAGTGCGGCATCCTGCTGCTGTACAGTTGCTGCCACCTCAGCCATGTCTTTGTAAGAAACAGATGCAGCGTGTAACAACGCCACCTGCTCCAGCTTCATAACCTCTTCACGAATCTGTCCCAGTGTCTCTATCTCCGGGATATATTCCTGCATAGTTCCATTGGAAGCACTCTTCAATCCCACAATATTAACTGCCGCTTTGGCTCCCATCCAAATGGACAAGACGCCCAATATCAAAACCGGAACGATTACTGCAATGCTAATACTACGGAGCTGTTTTGCTATTGCCTGACGCCTTGCCTTACTCTTGCGGTCCCTCGCTCTTCTTTTCAGCATCTTTGCGCGTCTCTCAGTTGCCAACTCCTCCGGGGTCTTCACCACCTTCTCCTTTTTAGGTTTAGGTGCAGCTACCGGCTTTTCCTTTTTTGCAGGTTTTTCTTTCTTTACGGCCTTTTCTTTTATAGGTTTTTCCTTTATAGATTTTTCCTTTATAGGCTTTTCCTTTATAGGTTTTTCCTTAGCATTTTTTTCCTTCTTTACTTTTGGCTTTTTTTCTTTCTTCGCTGCCTTAATCTCCGCAGGAGTATTGGCAAGCTGTTCTATATTATGTTGCAATTCGGAATCCTTTTTATTCTTGAACATCTGCAATCACTCCTTTTACTTCAGGTTCATAGGCTTGACCATTCTCAATAGCGGCCTTCCAATCAGCCAAATAGGGGGCAAATTTATGAATACGATCCAATGCGTCAAGTACCACTTTTCCTGTTTCCTCATCTGTCACATCTTCAAACGGAGGAAAATCCTGTGCCATAAACCACTTTACAAAAGAGGTTACTGCCACCTCATATCCGGGCAATGCATCCATTACAAAGGAGGATTTTTCTTCTGCATTGATCGCCTTTATGACGGGGTCTGACACTGCCAACGTGCTACTTGCCGCTTTGGCGTTACAGGGTCTGGCTCCGGTCTCCTTCAACCGCATCAGCTGATTTTCTTCGGTAGTCAGATAGCGAGCCAACTTATGTGCCCAGTCAATATGTTTCGAGCAGGCATTTACTCCAAACATACGATAATCCAAGGAAGTTCCCGGTTTGGTAGTACCATTTTTTATAATAAACTGAGGGAACTTCGCAATACCACAGTTCTCTCCCAACACCTTTTCAACCTCTTCCTTAAAGGCAACTGGTGCAATAAATGCAATAACCTCTTCATTCTTCACTGCTTCCAATGTTTCTTCATAATCCAAATCGATTATGGTACCGGTGTAATCCATATCAATCAGACCCTGAATCATAGCATCTGTATGATACATTCCGGCCATTTTATCAAAATTTGTTTCATTACCGGTGCCTTCTTCATTGACTCTGACATACATTTCACCATAGGACCAAAAATGACACAACAATTCCGCGTCACTCATATTCAGAGCAATCTTCTTTTCCAGGGCTTTTGCCTTATATGTAAGGGTATCTGTACTACCGCCGGCTTCGGCAGCAGTCATCAGTGCCTTGTTGTAATATACTACATAGCCACCATCCGTAGCCATAGGGTATGCGTACAGAGTCTTCTCAAAGCTGGCCCTTTCAAAAGCTTTTGCGGAAACCTCTATCTCTACCATATCAGGTACCTGCACCGCGGACAATGCGCCTGCAGCTACCAAAGGTGCCAGCTGTTTGTTACGGAAGGCAAATACATCTGCCGCCTCTGCCATATTTTCCAATACAGCATCCTTGCACTCCTCTTCCTTAACAGCTTCAACCTTTATATCAAACTGAGCCTGTCCCTCATATTCTTTTATAAAACTATCTACCTGTTTTTTCAACATGGTGCTCTCTTCAGGAGCTCCCCACACGGTAAGCTCCACAGGGCCGTTATCTGTATTTTCCACCTGTTGCTCCACATCGGCAGATACTTGTTCCTGATTTGTACTGCCACATCCTGCCAAACTAAAGGTCAGAACCGTGGTCAGGACAAGTGCCAAAGCTCTTTTTGTCATAATACCAGCCTCCTTTATGTGCCTTATACTCCTATTATACTAGATAATAGTACCAAAGTCATGTAAATTTTTGCTATTTTGTCACTTTTATTTGCTTTTTTTGTGTCTTTTTTGTGATTTTTTACAACAAACTGAGAATTGTTTGTAGCTTATCCCGATTTTGTCGCAAAACATCCATCTCTTCAACAAGACGCTCCGTATCCACCGGCAAGGTCTCCCAGTGACGCAATAGCTCTGTAATCTCGCTGGCCGGCCTGCGAAGGCCCTCTAAGCCCAGATTAGCAGTCACACCCTTCAGCGTATGGGCATGCGCGAAAGCCTCTCCATAGTTTCCTGCCTGTAGCTGCTCCATCAGCTGCAGATAGGAAGTATCCGCTTCGAATTTCCGCAAAAAACGCTCCAACAATTCCTCTTTATTCATAAAGCGGTGCAGGGTATCCTCATATTCCATGCCCCACTCTTTCAACATACTTACTGTATCTTTCGTTATCATATCTTTTGTCCTTCCAATGGCTTACGCCTGCTTCTTTCTCTCCGGTAATAAGAAAATAAAAATCAAAGAGCTAAGCAATAATATGAAGGGATAATACAAGTAAGGCATAATCTGAAATGCCGATACTTCCTGCCCCAGTTCCGTTGCTGCCGAAATGGCCACCAGCATCTGAGCACCGTAGGGAATCACTCCCTGGAAAATACAGGAAAAGGTATCCAGAATGGACGCTGTTTTACGAGGGGATACCCCGTAATTTTCTGCCATTTCCTTGGCAATGGGATTGGCCATTACAATGGCCACTGTATTGTTGGCCGTAGCAATATCCATGGCACCCACCAAAAGGCCCATACCCAACTGGCCGCCCTTCTTGCCCTTAAAGGTCTTTTTAATCCAGCCCAGCAATGCGGCAAAACCACCATACTCCTGAATCAACGCGCAGATAGCAGATACCAGAATTGCCACCATAGTGGTCTCAAACATACCCGCTGCACCATCTCCCATGTTCTTGAGCAGCAAGGTGGCTTCCGTAGCTCCGGTGGCAAGCATAATCACTGCTCCGGACACGATACCGATCAGTAACACTACAAACACATTAATACCGATAACACCGCCTATCAGCACCAGTACATAGGGAATGATCTGAATCAGGTTATAATCCTTCACAATCCCTTCGCCCACCTCTACACCAAAGGAATGAATCAAAATAATCACCAGGGATACCAATGCTGCCGGTAATGCAATCCCGAAGTTCTCCCGGAATTTATCCTTCATGGCACAGCCCTGACCATTACATGCCGCAATAGTGGTATCGGAAATAAATGAAAGGTTATCACCAAACATTGCTCCACCGATGACCGCTCCGATACACAGGGGCAGTCCAAATCCGGAACCGGTAGACACTGCTACCGCAATGGGGGTAAGCAGGGTAATGGTACCTACACTGGTACCCATTGCCAGAGATACAAAACAGCTTACCATAAAAAGTACTGCCACGGCAAATCTGGCAGGAATAATCGCCAAAAGAAAATATGCCACGCTTTCTGCACTACTGCGTCCCACTACGCCTACAAAAATACCTGCCACCATGAAAATCAGAATCATGGTCATGATATTTTTATTTCCTACGCCTTTGGCCATCAGTTCCAGTTTATCGTCAAATTTCAGCTGGCGGTTCTGTAAACATGCCACCAGCAGAGCAACCAGAAATGCTACTACAATGGGAATATTATAAAATCCCATGGGTATTTTCATTCCGTACTCAAACAAAATGCCCAGGCCCAAATAAATCACCAAAAAAACTGCTATTGGCAAAAGCGCAATTCCATTTGCCTTCTTCATTCTCTATACCTCCAAACAAGTAAATACCTGACCCGGATTTTTTCAGCAGATACCGAGCCGATTACCTTTTATTATAAGATATTGTGCCCTTGCAGGCAATCCTTTTTCTCTGAACAGCATTGACATTTTGGTATGCTTATGCCTAAAATAATAGTGATGTTTTTTACCAATGAAACGGAGAATACCATGAACCTGAAATCTCTTTTTGCTTTTTTAAAAGAAGACTCCTCAAACCAGAGTCCGGAGGAAACCGCCAACCGTTATGCACTACGTTGTATGAACATTTCCATCCTGGTGATTTCCTTTATATGGATACTGGATATGCTGGGCATCTTTATTGTAGACCAGACCATTACCACTCTGGCTTTTATAATCAGCTGGTGTATTTACATTCCCAGCATGTTAGTTTGTCGAATCTATGGTTTGCACAAAGCCTGGATTAAATATTTCATATTGATGTGGACTGTTTTCATGTTTGCGGGAATTCATTTATTCCTGACCTATCATGCTACGCTGGCTCTTTTGATTCCCATCGCCTTTGCCTGCATGTACTCCTCCCGCAAGATGCTGTTATATACCTATCTGCTGACCGCCTTTGGAATTACCATCTCCGTGTACGGTGGCTATTACTTCGGCCTGTGCGATGCGAATATGGTGTTGCTGACTACAGGACCCATAAGCGACTATATCGGTCCGGAGGGAACTTTTCTACTGACTCAGATTAATAACAATGTGGCCTTTTCCGTAGGGTTATTTTATGTTTTCCCTAAAATATTAGTGGCCGGTGTTTTCACCCTTGTCTGCAACAGCGTAAGCAAAATTATCGGTATGAACATGGCCCGTGCCCGGGAAATGGAGAATCTGGCAGACTTAGACGGTATGACCGAAGTATACAACAAAAGCAAGTTCCTGCGTCAGGTAGAAAGTGCTTACGGTGCAACCGAAAAGGTAGCTGTGATTTACTGGGATGTGAATAATCTGAAAAAAATCAATGATTCCATGGGGCACGAATATGGCGACCAGCTGATTCTTACTGCCGGCAAATCCATCAAAGCCATTACCACCAAGGCTTCCACTGCCTATCGGGTGGGCGGCGATGAATTTGTACTGATTATCCGTGGCGGTGAAGAAAAAACCATCCGGCGCAAGCTGGGAGAATGGCAGAAGGCCTACAATGATGCCGTGACAGATGCTCCTATAGAACTATCCATTTCCTACGGCTACGCCTGGGGAAAGGGTGCAGAGCTTGAGGATATTATCCGACGGGCAGACCAAATGATGTATGAAAATAAAAGAGCCTATCATCTGGAACAGGATGAAAAATAGAGGAGCCCAAGGCTCCTCTTTATTTTATGAATAAAAATATTATATTTAACATTACATATAGAATAGGCTGATGGAGCATGTAAATGGGCAGTGAATGCTTTCCCAGCCACTCCAATCCCTTCACCCGGCTCTTTTCCAAATGTGCCAGCAATTGCCGCTTCTGTAGTAAATGGTATGTATAAAAGCCTGCCAAAAACAGGAACATCCATGGTATCAGGGAAAAATAATCCGTGGAATAAAATCCCTTCATGGGAAATCCCAGAAAGGTGGACCCCCAGCTGCAATACCAGTTCTCCGGCAGTTTACACAGCTGCCACTGTCCAAATCCCAAATATCCCGTATTTACACTTCTGGTAAGTATAAAAAGCACCATGGTGACTATCATGCCAATTACAGGCGGACATTTTATCAGGAACCGCTCCAGCGGAATCATCAGCAGGGTACAGGTACCGATGAGGGTCAATACTCCGAATACCACCTGACTTTGGGGCATACCAATCACTGTCACCAGAGATATTATCATACCACATACAAATACCAGCAACGCTCTGGGTAGCTTCCTGCGTCCCATGGGCTGACACAGACCTGCCAGAAATATAAAGGTCCAGCAGATACACTGCTGCCAAATAAAGGCCCCCTCTGAACGATACCATTTCCAATCCCTACCAAACAGATACACCAAATCCCAGACACCATGGTATATAATCATATTCAGCAGTGCCAGACCTCTAACTGCGTCCACCACTGCATATCTTTTATGTTGCTTTTGTATCTCTTCTGCCACTGTCCAATACCCTTTTCTACTACTGCTTCTGTGCCACCCTTACTACCGCATAATATGCAGCCTTCTGTAGATAATTATCGCCAAACAGCATGGGGTAGCTCTGCTCCTTACGAAATTCCGTAAGCCAGCTTTCGTCATCCTTCATGCCCCAGAAAGTAACTGTCGTAAGATTTATTTTTTGTTCTTTCTTGGCATTGGTCAAAATAGTAAACAGACGCTCATAGGCCTCTGCCAGCTTCTGCTCTCCTGCCTCGGAAGGGTCCGGATTGTGGATATCCAGCTCTGTAATCTGAATCTCCAGTCCCAAACTTCCATAATGTTGCAGAGACTTTTCGTACTCCGGCCAAATCCTGTCATCCAACACCAGATGGGTCTGCATACCCATGCCATCCACCAGTTTCTCTGCCATCAAAGGCTTCAAAATCAAATCTGTAATAGCGTCCCTCTTAAATGGATTGAAGGTATTATAATCATTGTAAAAAAGCTTTACCTGCGGGTCCGCATACTTCCGTGCCAAACGAAAGGCTTGTAGCACAAAATCCTCTCCCACAGTC
>JAFUKS010000175.1 GCA_017473445.1 Lachnospiraceae bacterium | reverse complement strand
GTATTTATCCAAAAGCAGCTGCTCCATTCCTGGCTGAAGGAGCGTGCTCCCGGACAGAAGGATATTTCCCGGGTGCATGTGGAGGCTTTTGGGGAGTTGTTTACCCGCAGTGGAAACCGCCGCATTGAGCTGCCCCATGATATGCGAGCAGGCAGGCTTTATGATAGGGTGCTTTTGTGGAGATGTTTGGGGAATCGGTCCGGGCAGGAGGCCGGAGACTACTGGTCCTTGCCGGAAGAAAATCCCACGGGAGAATTTGTGTTTGAGATTTTTCCTTACAAAAAAGACATGAAAGTTCCTGAAAATCAGTATACGAAATGGTTTGATTATGATAAAATAAATGAATCTATGGAAATTCGTACCAGAAAAACAGGAGACTATCTGACCATCCGTCTGGGTGAGGACAGAGTGGTACACAAATCCCTAAAGGATTATATGGTTACGGAGAAAATACCGGCTTACCGGAGAGACCGGATACAGCTGCTTGCTATGGGTAGTCATGTGATTTGGCTACCGGGCTATCGTATCAGCGAGGAATTTAAGGTAAGCGGGAATACAAAGCAGATTTTGCAGGTACAATTAATAGGAGGCTATGGCCGGATGGAGGAGAAAGATGGAGAAGCATCATGTTGATGAATTGATTTCTGAGCAGGACGTGGATAAGAGAATTCAGGAAATCGGTGAGCAGATTAGCAAGGATTATGTAGGTAAGGAAGTGCATCTGGTATGCGTACTGAAGGGCGGTACCTTCTTTATGTGCGAATTGGCAAAGAGAATTACCGTACCGGTGTCTTTGGACTTTATGTCTGTATCCAGCTATGGCGGAGATACCAAATCCAGCGGTATTGTAAAGATTATCAAGGATTTGGACGAGTCCATTAAGGGCAAGGATGTATTGGTGGTAGAGGATATTGTGGATAGCGGACGTACCCTCAGCTATTTGCTGGAGATGTTAAACGATCGTAAGCCCAATTCCCTGAGACTGTGCACTCTTTTAGATAAACCGGAGAGACGCGTGGTGGATGTAAATGTGGACTATACCGGATTTGCTATCCCCGACGAGTTTGTAGTAGGCTATGGTCTGGACTATGACCAGAAATACCGTAATTTACCTTATATCGGTGTGGTAAAATTTGACTAGAGTAATGGAGGTTACCCATTGAAACAAAAGGGCAGAGGATTTAATTCCTATTTATTTTTTATTTTTCTATTATTTATTACAACCTTTCTGCTATTTCAGGTAAAGAATCAGCAGGAGGAGTATACCTACCAGGAATTTGTGACGGACATGGAAGCGGACAAGATTCACGAAATCGTGGTAGTTCCCTATGAAAATAACGAGGCAGGCCGTCTGGAGGTACAGCTGAGAGACGGTTCTGACAGAGTGTTGCATGCTACGGATATTCATGAGCTGGAGCTTTTGGCCCGGGAGAAGGGGTACAATCCCTTTGTAAAGGAAGCAGAGGGCGAAAGCTGGTTTTTAACCACTATGGTTCCCTTGCTGGTGATTATTGCAGTGGCGTTCTTCTTCCTGATGATGATGAATGCCCAGAATGCCGGCGGTGCAGGCAGCAAGATGATGAACTTCGGCAAAAGCCGTGCCAAAATGACCTTAGGAGATAAGGAAGTGAATTTCAGCGTTGTGGCAGGCCTTAAGGAGGAAAAAGAGGAGCTGGAGGAAATCGTAGATTTTCTGAAATCTCCTTCCAAGTATACCCAGCTGGGAGCACGTATTCCCAAGGGCGTATTGCTGGAGGGCCCTCCCGGTACCGGTAAGACCTTGCTGGCCAAAGCAGTGGCAGGAGAAGCGGGAGTTCCTTTCTTTAGTATTTCCGGTTCTGACTTTGTAGAAATGTATGTGGGTGTAGGTGCTTCCCGTGTACGTGATATGTTTGAGGAAGCCAAGAAGAATGCACCCTGTATCGTATTTATCGATGAGATTGACGCGGTGGCAAGACGCCGCGGTACCGGTATGGGTGGTGGCCATGATGAGCGTGAACAGACCCTGAATCAGCTGCTGGTAGAGATGGATGGTTTTGGTGTGAACGAGGGCATTATTGTAATGGCAGCTACCAACCGAGTGGATATTTTGGACCCTGCTATTTTGCGTCCCGGCCGTTTTGACCGTAAGGTGACGGTAGGAAGTCCCGATGTAGGTGGCAGAGAAGAGATTTTGAAGGTGCATGCCCGCAAAAAACCGCTGGGAGATGATGTGGATTTGAAGCAGATCGCCCAGACCACCGCAGGCGTTACAGGTGCCGATTTGGAGAATCTGTTAAATGAAGCTGACATTAATGCAGCCAAGTCTGATTAGGCGTACATTGAACATATGGATATCCGCAAGGCCTTTATCAAGGTGGGTATCGGTGCCGAGAAGCACAGCCGTATTGTATCCGACAAGGAGAAGCGGATTAACGCTTATCATGAAGCAGGCCATGCTATTTTATTCCATGTATTGCCCGATGTAGGTCCTGTATATACCGTATCCATTATTCCTACAGGTGTAGGTGCGGCAGGCTATACCATGCCTCTGCCGGAAAAGGATGAGATGTTCCTGACCAAGGGTAAAATGCTTCAGGATATTATGGTATCTTTGGGCGGCCGCATTGCAGAGGAGATTATTTTCAAGGATATTACCACCGGTGCTTCCAGTGATATCAAGAAAGCCACCAAGGTAGCCAAGAGAATGGTGACCCGTTACGGTATGTCCGATAATATCGGTGTGATTTGTTATGACAGCGATGAGGATGAGGTATTTATCGGTCGTGACTTTGGCCATACCAAGTCCCACAGCGAGGAGATTGCAGGCAAGATTGATCAGGAAGTAAAGACCATTATTGATGATTGCTATGCAAAGGCCAAGGCGATTATTATGGAGCATCAGGATGTACTCCATAAATGTGCAGAGCTGCTTCTGGAAAAAGAAAAGATTACCAGAGAGGAGTTTGAGGGTCTCTTTGGGGTTGCTGCGGATTCAGAGGTTTTAGATGCTCCTGAAGCACCTGTAGAAGCTTAATGGTGATTTCTCACAAAGGACCATTGGTAGAAATGCACAAAAACCACGGGTTGAAATTGTAAAGTTTGTGAATGTTGAGAGTTGGCAAATGTTGATGGGGGTGTTATTATACTATTCGTAACCCCCCCCAATACATTTTATAGTTTTTTGCTATACCCCATAAGAAAGAAATACCTTCTCTGAAAAGGACAGCCGATGGCTGTCTTTTTTACTTTCACGGAATGAATCGGAATATTTTAGGGGTGGAACAAAAGTACAAATACGTGTATAATTACTCGTAGTATAAAAGTACCACCATGAAAGCAAATTGTCCGTTGTTTCGGATAAAATGCGAGGAGAAGATTGGATGAGTTTTTTTAATCAGGAAGAAGAATTCGGGATACCCGAATATAAACAACAATATATTTCTTCCATGCGGCCGGTTTTGAACCGAAAGGCACTATTTACCGGTACCAATGGAGGCTACATGACACCCGAGGAGCCTAGAGCCTATGATCAGGTGACCATCCGGTTCCGTACCGCAAAGAATAATGTGGACCGGATATATCTGGTGGAGCAGGGGGAGAAGCATCTGATGTTTAAGACCCACTCCGACGAAGACTTTGATTTCTACGGTGTGGAGTTACAGCTGGAAGATCGGAAATGCTCTTATTATTTTGAGATTCATGCGGGCAGACTGGTGGCCTATTATGATATCCGCGGTCTGGTGACGGATGTAAATGAGCAGTATAATTTTAGCTTTATTCCCGGTTTTAAGACTCCGGACTGGGCCAAGGGTGCAGTAATGTATCAGATTTACGTGGACCGCTTCTGTAATGGCGACTCTTCTAATGATGTACAGACCGGCGAATACATTTATATTCACGAGCCGGTAAGGAAGGTGGAACAGTGGGACCGTTATCCTGCTGCCATGGATGTGCGGGAATTTTACGGAGGAGATTTGCAGGGTGTAATGGACAAGCTGGACTACCTGCAGGAGCTGGGTGTGGAGGTGATATATTTTAATCCTCTCTTTGTATCACCCTCCAACCATAAATATGATATTCAGGATTATGACTATATAGATCCCCATATTGGCAGGATTGTGATAGATGAAGGGGAACTGCTGGGTCCCGATCAA
Organism: Lachnospiraceae bacterium; assembly: GCA_017473445.1. Classification (GTDB taxonomy): domain Bacteria; phylum Bacillota; class Clostridia; order Lachnospirales; family Lachnospiraceae; genus Acetatifactor. Next base: position 10,106 of record JAFUKS010000175.1, on the reverse strand, counting down.
AAGGAAAATAGGGATGCTACCAAATATATCAGCCGGGTGACCAATAAGGCCAATCTGGAGGCCAGCAACCAACTGTTTATTCAATTGGTGGAGGAGGCCCATAAAAGAGGTATCCGGGTGATTTTGGACGGTGTCTTCAATCACTGCGGTTCCTTTAATAAATGGATGGACCGGGAGCGTATTTACGAGAACGTACCGGGCTATGAAAAGGGTGCTTTTATCAGCGGGGACAGTCCCTACCGGAGCTATTTTGATTTCCGGGAATACGGACAATGGCCCTACAACAATAATTACGACGGCTGGTGGAATCATGATACGCTTCCCAAGCTGAATTATGAGAACTCCAGAGAATTGACCGAATATATCTTACAGGTGGCCCGGAAATGGGTATCTCCTCCTTACAATGCGGACGGTTGGAGATTGGATGTGGCAGCGGATCTGGGTCACAGCCCGGAATTTAACCATCAGTTCTGGCAGCAGTTCCGCAGGGCGGTAAAGGAGGCCAATCCGGATGCGATTATTCTGGCCGAGCATTATGGCAGCACCAAGGCCTGGTTACAGGGCAATGAATGGGATAGTGTAATGAATTACGATGCCTTCATGGAACCGGTGACCTGGTTTTTGACCGGCATGGAAAAGCACAGTGATGATTTCCGTTGGGATTTGCTGGGCAATGCAGACAGCTTTTGGGGTGCCATGAAGCACCATTCTGCCAGCTTTACCAATTCCAGCTGGATGGTGGCCATGAATGAGCTGAGCAATCATGACCATTCCCGGTTCCTGACCCGTACCAATCACAAGGTAGGCAGGACCAATACCCTGGGGCCTGAGGCGGCAAACGAGGGTGTAAATAAAGCAGTGTTTAGGGAAGCAGTGGTAATGCAGATGACCTGGGTGGGAGCTCCCACCATTTACTACGGTGATGAGGCTGGTCTGTGCGGTTTCACAGATCCTGACAGTCGCCGGACCTATCCCTGGGGACAGGAAGACTTGGAGATGATTGCTTTTCACAAGGATATCATCCGTATCCGTAAGGAAAATCCGGTACTGCGTACCGGTGCCCTGAAATATGTGGACGGTGACCGGAATTTCCTGGCTTACGCCCGTATGAATATGGAGGAAGTCTGTCTGGTACTGGTAAATAACGGTGAGAATGAGATTACCCGGGAGATTTCCGTATGGGAAGCGGGTACCCCCAGAAAGGGTAAGCTGGAGCTTTTGATTGCTACGGATGCGGAGGGATACCGGCTGGGTGAGTCGCTTACAGCGGAAACTGTTTCCAAGCAAACACCTTCAGAAGGTGATATGACAAAGCATTGGTATAAGGAGTATGAAATTCATAATGGGCAGATCTCTATCAAATTGCCCAAAACCAGTGCAGTGGTGTTGAAATATTTTTCTTGCAATTTGTAGGAACATATGATACAATTTCAAACTGTTAGGGCATATGTTCTACATGGATGGATTCCCGAGTGGCCAAAGGGGACAGACTGTAAATCTGCTGCAAATTGCTTCGGTGGTTCGAATCCACCTCCATCCATTTGCGTTGATGAGGTCAATGGAACAGCACAGAGTGCGTAAGTCCATGCTTTCGACCATAACGCGTCCGCTGGTGTGGCGGAATAGGCAGACGCAAGGGACTTAAAATCCCTCGGGGGCAACCCCGTGCCGGTTCAAGTCCGGCCACCAGCAGTAAGAAACGGTAACTTTTGCAATAGTGTAAGAGTTATCGTTTTTTTGTGGTATTTTTTATAAAATGATATTTACAACCAAAGTTATGGGTGTTAATATAAGCATACGCAGTGCGTACACAGATGGGGTGAGGTTATGAAAGAAAAATTGATAAGTTTAAGAGAAATGACGGGAATGAACCGCAGAGAGTTTGCAGAGTATTTTGGAATCCCTTATCGTACTATGCAGGACTGGGAGTTGGGGAACCGGCAAATGCCGGAGTATTTATTGCGTCTTATGATGTATAAGGTCAAGACGGAGGGTTATTATGACGAAAAATAGGGGAGATTTTTATGGGGTACAAAACAACGGATGCGTTGATGCGTCATCTTCGGGAGAGCGGAATAGCAATAAATGGTGGAAAGCAGAAGCGTCAACTGATTAATACAGGATATTTTCACGGATATAAAGGATATCGCTTTTTTGAAAATTCACAAAGACGTTTGCCTTTCGTATCGTATGATGAGGTTTATTCAACAATTCAATATGATTCGGAGATAAAGGCACTATTGTATGGAAAGATGATGTACATAGAGACTGCTGTCAAAAATATTTCATTGGAAAGTATATTGGTAAATGCTAATTCGGAATCTATTCAGGATATGTATGATAAAGTAGTGAGTGGATATAATAATGCACCAGCAACCGCAACGCCGGAGCAAAAGAAGAAATTACAGCAGAATAAGCTTAATTTACAAAATTCCATTCAATCAAGTCTTGTATATGCTTATAAAAAAAATAATCCTCGAATAACACATTTTTATAACAATGTAGGATATTCGGATGTTCCGGTTTGGGCATTGTTTGAGATTATGACTATGGGTGATTTGGGATATTTGCTATCATGCCTTATTTATGATGTTAGAGATGATATTTCAAAGCGGTTGGGCTTGAATCTGTCTTGCGATACGGATAGACAGTTAATATATAAATACATATATACTTTAAAAGATTTACGAAATGCAATTGCACATAACGCAGTTGTTTTTGATACCCGGTTTCGTAACATCGACCCAACAAGTGCGATGAAACAGTGTTTGAAGCTTGATATTGGATTGCCGTATGTAAATTTTAAAACAATAGGTGATTATATTATACTTATGTGTTATTATATGAAATTGTTGAAAGTATCAAAAACAGAAATCAAAGCATTTATTAGAGAGTTCGAAAGAATAACCGATAATTATATAAATAAGGTTAATGCGAATGTCTCTGCCGTTGTAGTGCATCCGGATTTGAAAAGCCGAATGAGTATTTTAAAAAATTTCTTATAAATGTTGAATTCTTCCAGCAGGTATTGTATATTATAGTTAATAATTGGGGTATGTGTTTGCGGACGCATACTTGAGAGAGCCGGAGAAATCCGGCTCTCTTGTGTTTTATAGAAGTGCTTTTAGTCAAAGGTTGTTTATGCTCCATTTACACACCCCAAGTCAGCACTCCGGCAAGCTCCTTTCTATGCGGGTTTGCGGGCGGTAGGCTAGCGTTCAAGTCCGACCACCAGCATAGAGTTACAATCGAGAGATTGTAGCTCTTTTTTTGTTTACGATATCTTAAAAAAAATTAAAAATCCTTAAGTTGAGCCTATAAATTTAATATGCTATTCTTTTCCTGATGAAATAAATTTTGCCAATTTATTTCATAAAAAGGAATAGTAGCTATGGAACATTTTGCGATAGAAGAATATCGATATAATTTTAAAATAAATTTCAAATCAATTATCATCACTTTTTTCCTGTCAATAACTGGCATTGTGTGTATGGGTTTGGCAATCACTTTATTATTACAAACAAGCGATGAAGTAGAAAAATATAAAGAAACCTTTGAAGAAAAGCAATATTACACTATTATGGACAATTTTGTCGGAGATAATGAATCAGAGCTTACCGGTGAAGAGAGCCTTATCTGTCTAAAAGAGTTTTCTGACTTAGTAAGAAACAGTGAATACTTTGATTATTATATGCTCTATGATCAACAGGTATATATTGAAGATTACAAAGGTAATGAAAAAAATATTTATGGGTATGAATACAGTGCAGACCTTGATAAAATGACAAAAAAATTACCGGCAGCTGATGGAAGCAACAAAATATGTACTTGTGTAAAAGGCTTCTGGATGGGGGAAAATGTTATAAATGATTTTGGCATACAGATACAAAAGGGAGCTTGTTTTGAGCAAAAAGATTTTACTTTAACTACCGAAAGTCCTATCTCTGTTATTTTAGGATCTAATTATGCTGATGAGTATGAAATGGGTGAATCTATCTATGTAGATTTTATCTTTGCAGCAAGAGAGGCAAAAGTTATCGGTATTTTAGAAGAAGGTGCCAATTTATATTACCGGGGAAAGTTTGTGAATCTTGACAGATGCGTTATTATGCCCATTTTTTTGAATGATGACTATAATGGACAAGCTTTATATAGATTTGAAACAAATCATTTTTATACCCTGAGAAATTCAGGACTTATTGCAACCAAGCTATCAATGGAAGATATACAGGAAATTATAACAGAATACTCAGAGAAAGCAGGATTTGCTACAAGCTACTATGTTACGGAGTATGATGGAACTTCCAAAAAGACGTTTAGTATAGGAATCCGTGATATACAATTTTTACTTACTCTTTTGTCGGTACTTATTACAGCTATTGCGCTAATGCTATTAACAATTTTTTATTTGAATAAGATAAAGAGGAACAAAAGATATTACGCTATCCTGATGATGAATGGCAGTAATAAAAAGCAGATTTATGGCATTTTATTTTGTGAAATTGTACTTCTAATTTTCTTTGCATATGTGTTAGGTACTGCCATAGTTATCAGCTTAAGTCCTTTGACAGGTACGGATTTGCTTATGACAGCCGGTCTTTTATTTGTCAGCTCCTTATTGTTTGGATTGGTTCCGCTTTTGTCATCTACGCTTGTTTTTTTCAAAAGTGATTTGGTGCAGTATATGATGGAGGAGATATAATTATGCTGGAAGTGACAAATCTTAATAAGACATATAATACTTACAATAGCAATGTGCATGCATTGTCCAATATCATCTTGACTGTTAAAAAATGTGAATTTGTTGTTGTTATGGGAGAAAGTGGTTGTGGCAAGTCAACATTGTTAAATATCATTGCCGGACTTCTTGCGCCCACAGACGGAACAATAGTATATAATGGCGATATCATCACGGGACGTAAGAAGTCCGATTTGCAAGAGTACCGGTGCAGGCATGTTGGAATTATTTTGCAGAATTTTTCCTTATTAAATGACCGGACGGTAAGGCAAAATGTAGAGCTTCCCTTACGAATCAGAAAAACGGACAAAAAACAAAGGGGAACGCTGGTAGAGAAGTATTTGGAGAAGGTTGGGATGTTGGATAAAATAGATGTTTTTCCCAATCAATTATCAGGAGGCCAAAAGCAGCGGGTGGCCATTGCAAGGGCCCTTATTTCCAATCCGGATATTATTTTGGCGGATGAGCCCACCGGTGCTTTGGATAAAGCGAATGCAGAGCAAATCGTTAAAATGCTAAGGGAGATAGCTGATAGCGGAAAGATGGTGATTATGGTCACTCATAATATGGACGTTATTAAAATGTGTGACCGTTGTATTACGCTTTCAGATGGGAAGATGATATGAAAAGAACAAAAAGGCTACAACAAAATATCAGAATATTTATAAAGAATAACTGTGTGAGGTTTTGTTTTGTATGCATCTTTACTGCATTTTTATATGTCAATATTATGTTGATAAATTATTGGATGAAGTTGGAAATGACCAATTCGTACAACAATACTCCCTATAATGCCTTTGCGGTTACTTTTCTGATGGACGGGCAGAATCCTACGTTACTGGATTTGAGTGTTCTTGCTAAGGACAATATGCTGGATGAGTGTGTTCTTTTTCGGTACAATCCGGAAGCCCAGGCTATTTATGAAGTTATTTATTGTAGTCCCAATGCAATTTGTTTTTATCATCCGCTCAGTTGGGACTGGGATTTTACATCTAAAGAACAATTGGCAGTAGTTGGAATCGATTCAGAATATCAGTACGGGGATTCGATTCTTAAGAGCGGAAAAACCTATCCGGTAAAAGGAATCCTGGATCGACATATATGTGAAGCTGTCAACTATGGGATATTTTACACGAATTGTAGCCTAGATGCGCTTAATCTTAATGAAAGCTATGTTCTTACTTCCTCAAAGAATACAAGTGTGAAAAAGGCGTTTGCCAAATTAGAAGAATATCTTCAAGGGCAGGATATTACAATAAAAAAACTTGATGTACGTAATACGGAGTATGGAGATTATATTAAATATAACGAAATCCTTCTTTTCATCCTAATACTTCTTACATTCTTTTATATATTACTAATATTTGTTGCGAAAAAAATATGGCTTCTATACAAAAAGCCGGAAATATTTGTTCTGACAATTTTAGGTGACAGAAGACCGCAGGTCAAAGCCTATATGGAGTACATCATAATCTGGATGTTGGCTTTTGTAATAAATGGGATTTTGATATTCTTTACTATTGATACGTTTTACTTTGGTTATGCACCGATTCTTTTTGTGACTTTAGGTATTTTCGGAATGGTACTTTTATCTGTAATAACGATGTTTTACGTGGACAGACATTCCGTATAAGTAATGCAGGTATAAGTACATTTGCATACTGGAGGCAAGGACAGCGTCCTTTTTCCGCAGCATAAAGAGGGGAAAAGAGGACGAAGTCTTACAAAAAATTAAGAAACCTTAACTTGTATGTAGAAAAAAGATGTGCTACCTTTGTTTTGAAAGCGAGGGACAGAAAATGAGAAAGACTAGATTAGGCGTTTTATTTTTAACAGGATGTATGGTAATGGCATTGTGTGCCTGCGGAAATCAGGACTCCGGCAAGGAGACATCCGGCCCGGTACAGATGGAAGCAGAAGATGTGACAGATATCAGCCGGGAGGAAGCCCAAGGAGAAGAAGCCTCTAACTGGGGCAAGATAACTCTGGAGCTTAAGGATGTATCCGAAACTGCCCAGGTTTATGCAGTGATTACCTGTGAAAAGGATGGAGCACAGATATGGCAGCATACCACCCCGACCTACTACGTAGGACAGGTGGATACCATTGAGGAAATCGGTGTATGCAATGGCATGTATTATTTTGCTGAGCAGGGTACTGTGACAGCTCTGGATGTACAGACCGGAGAAGTCCGGTGGCAGAATCAGGAGCTGGAAGGCTCCGGAGTGGCTTATGATTTTGATGAGCACGGGACCCTTTATATTGCCGGATATTTCAGCCCGGATTTGATGATGATTGACAAGGACGGCAAGACTCTGAAAAAACTGGCAAGGTTAGACGAGGAAAAACATTATTGGCCTTATCAGGTAGACTATGAGGACGGGTATGTATATATTACCTACGAGTGCTATGATGATTGGAACTGGGATGAAAAAGCATATCCGGAAGGACACGGACTCAGCTATCGGGTAAGTGACGGTTCCATCGGAGTGGAACATAATGTAACGGAAGCAGCTCCTCAGTTGGCAGGAAGCTATGAAAATACCAATTTCGACACATTGCAGGTGGATTATCTGGGTGAAGATACCTATTTGATAAACATGAGCCTGTACCGTACCCAGTATATTTCCAATTTAAAAGGCCAGAGAGAGGGTGATACGGTTGTCTTTGAGGGAGATTATGAGAACGGTTTCTCCTATAAGGGACAGATAGAAAAAGCCGGTGACCAGATTGTATTAACCATTACGGAGACCACAGACCCGACCATTTCAGTGGGACAGAAATATTATTTTTAATTAAAAGGTCCGTTTTCAAAAAGAAGGCGGACCTTGTTTTTTGAAAATTATAAAAATACTTCCTAAAAAGTGCAGAATGTGTTAGAATATAAACGGATGTTCAAATGAACAGTTGCACAATTACTAAAACGATAGAGAAATCCGATGATACAAAGGATGGGAGAGACATTATGGCAAAGGTATTGGTAGTAGATGATGCGGCGTTTATGTGTTTGACAATTAAACAGATGCTGGAGAGAAATGGGCATACCATGATTGGACAGGCATCTACAGGTGTGGAGGCTATTCAGAAATTTACGGAATTGAGACCGGAGCTGATTTTGATGGATATTACCATGCCGGAGATGAATGGTGTGGAGGCTTTGGAACGGATTAAAGAGATTGATCCAAATGCCAAGATTATCATTTGTTCTGCAATGGCTCAGAAGGATTATATTGCCAGGTCCATTGAATTAGGCGTGGAAGACTTTATTGTAAAGCCCTTCAAGGAAGAGCGTCTGATGCAGGCTATTGAAAAGGTTTTGAGATAATAGAGTTTTTTAAAAGAACGGTTCATTCATTGAACCGTTCTTATTTTTACCAGTTTCTGACTCCGTCAATGTGGATAAATCTTGCCCTATCGTAAATATAGGAGGATAGGGGCCGGTCCAATGCATCGTAGGTATGGGCAGCCACCAGAATAATAGGAGATACAGCCGTAATGATAGGGGAATGATAAAAATCACCGTCTGCAGTGCCCAGCTGTACAATATCACCGGGCATTGCTTCCCGCTGGGAAACCACATGGCCATAGGGACCGACGGATTTGTTGTTAATCAGAAAATGATAGAGGTATTCTACACCGGTCCAGGCGGGTGCCCGGTCATGGGAGGATCGGTAGTACCACCCCATGGTGGGCGTATAGTTCATTATCTTTGCTCCTGCATAGATACTTTGGGAAGCAAAATTGGTGCAGTCACCGCCGATTTTTTCAAAGTTATAGTAAGCAGGATTGCGGCCAAGTGCCCATTTTTTTGCATAGGCTACGGCAGCGTCACGATTATAGGGGAGTTCTTGCATAAGGATACCCGCAGTACATTTTTATTATACTATGTACTGAATCAAACAGTGGTGCTTTCCTTTTGCATTTGATAATAAACACCCTGCTGTGCCACCAATTCCTCATGAGTACCTTGCTCTACAATGGAGCCTTCCTTAATTACCAGAATCATATCCGCATCCTTAATAGTGGATAGACGGTGGGCAATGGCTACGATGGTACGCTTACCGGCGAGATTTTTAATGGCTTGTTGAATCTCTTTTTCTGTTTGCACATCCACAGAAGCAGTAGCCTCGTCCAGCACAATAATGGGGGCTTGACGCAAAATAGCTCTGGCAATGGATACGCGTTGCTTTTGTCCGCCGGAGAGGCGCAGGCCTCTTTCTCCGACCTTAGTTTCATATTGCTCCGGCATAGCCAGAATATCCTGATGAATATTGGCGGCAATAGCTGCAGCTTCTATTTCTTTTCTTGTGGCATCGGGCTTGGCATATCCGATATTTTCTGCGATGGTGCCGTTAAATAGAAAGGTATCCTGTAATACCGGGGAAATATTACGACGGAGACTTTCCAAGGTCACGTTTTTAATGTCCTGTCCATCTATTAGGATACGTCCCTCTATCGGATCATAAAATCTGGAAATCAGTTGGGTAGCAGTGGTCTTGCCCACTCCGGTGGGTCCCACCAGTGCAACCATCATGCCCGGCTTGCATTGGAAAGAAATATTTTTCAATACAGGAATTTCGTTATTATAATGGAAGCTTACATTTTCAAAGGCAAGTTCACCCTTTACATTTTTAAGAGATTTTGCATTCTTTGCATCAGTAATGGCAGAAGGAGTTTCCAATACCAAGGCTACCCGTTCTGCTCCGGCAAGAGACTGCTGAAGGTTTTCCAGTAGATTTGCCAGTCCGGATACGGGAGCATAGAAAAGGGATAAATATAATACAAAAGCAACAATATCCTCCACTGACAACTGGTTATGATAAGCCAGATAGCCGCCAAAGAATACCACCAGCACCGTTCCGGCAGAGGATAGGAATTCCACGGATGGATGAAACACGGCACCGGCTTTTAGTGCCCGTAGCATGGCTTTCACCTGATCAAAGTTTTTGGTATTTATCCGCTCGCTTTCATAAGCTTCCTGTCCAAAGGACTGGATTTCATGAAGTCCGGAGAGGCTGTCCTGTAGCTGTGCATTTAGCTCGCCCATGGATTTCTGGGAAGCCTTGAAAAAAGGGCGCACCACTTTGGCAAAGATGACGCCGGAAAACAGTATTAAAGGAATGGGGCAGCAGGTAACCAGGGCCAGCTTCCAGTTGATGGTCAGCAGAATCACCAATACTCCCACAAAGGTGACCACATTGGTAATCATATCCGGTATCATATGGGCATAAAGGAGCTCAAAATCTCTGGTATCATTTACCACACGGCTCATTAGGTCTCCGGTTTGTTTATCATGGAAAAATCCTAAATCCAGACTTTGGAGCTTGTTATACATGCGGCTGCGCAAATCTCCTACCAAATGCCAGGC
>JAFUKS010000174.1 GCA_017473445.1 Lachnospiraceae bacterium | reverse complement strand
TACTGGGTATTTGTGATGCCCGTTTTATGATGGCCAGTATGGGTCACACGGTAGGTGAGAAGATTACTGCTACCATTGAAAGAGCCATTGAAGAGAAATTGCCCGTATTTTTATTCTGCTGTTCCGGCGGTGCCAGAATGCAGGAGGGTATCGTGTCTCTGATGCAGATGGCTAAGACTTCTGCTGCTATTCAGAAAATGGGTGAAGCAGGCTTATTGTACTGTACCATTCTTACAGATCCCACCACCGGCGGTGTAACAGCCAGCTTTGCAATGCTGGGTGATGTGATTATGGCAGAGCCCGGAGCATTGATTGGTTTTGCAGGCCCCAGAGTCATCCGTCAGACCATTGGTCAGGAATTGCCCAAGGGCTTTCAGACCGCCGAGTTCCTATTGGAGCACGGCTTTGTGGATGGCATCGTAAAGAGAGAAAACTTAAGAAAGACCATTTATTTTCTGGTAAAAGCACATCAGTGCAAGGACGGAAAATATGGTGATTTTGTAACCAACAAGGAGTATCATTTTGTTCTTTCTGAGATTTTGAAGGAAAAGAGCTGGAAGACTCCGGAGAAAAATGCTTGGGAGAAGGTAAAAGCTGTTCGTAAGGTGGAAAGACCTTCTGCAGTGGATTACATGGAGCATATTTTTGATTATTTTGTGGAAGCCCACGGTGACAGAGGCTTCCGTGATGACCCTGCCATTGTCAGTGGTATCGGTTTTCTGGATGGTCAGCCTGTGACGGTAGTGGCTGAGCATAAGGGTAAGACCATGAAGGAATGCAAGGAGCGTAACTATGGTATGCCCATGCCGGAGGGGTATCGTAAGGCCCTGCGTGTAATGAAGCAGGCGGAGAAGTTCCACAGACCCATTGTCTGCTTTGTCAACACCCCCGGCGCCTTCTGCGGCATGGAAGCGGAAGAACGTGGTATGGGCGAAAGTATTGCCCGTAACCTGATGGAAATGTCTGCGCTGAAGGTGCCTGTATTGTGTATCCTTATCGGTGAAGGCGGTAGTGGCGGTGCACTGGCCACAGCAGTAGGTAACGAAGTATGGATGCTGGAAAATGCCACCTACTCCATTCTGTCTCCGGAAGGCTTTGCATCCATTCTTTGGAAGGATTCTGCGAGAGCCCAGGAAGCCAGTGAAATCATGGGTATTACTGCCCAGGATTTGAAACGTTTGGGTATTATTGAACAGATTGTGCCGGAGTTTGGTGGAGCGGATGAGACAACTGCAGGTGCCATCGGCGGTTACTTAAAGGAAAACATCAAGAAATTCTTGGAAAGCTATGACGGAACCGATGGAGAAGAAATCGCAAAACAGCGTTATGACAGATTCCGTCGTTTCTAAAAGAAAGTGAAGAGTATTATGAGTGAAAAGCAATTGGTAATCGGAAATCTGCAGGTACGGATTCCCGTAATACAAGGGGGAATGGGCGTAGGAGTCAGCTTATCCGGTCTGGCAGGTGCTGTGGCAGCTGCAGGTGGAGTGGGTGTGATTTCCACTGCCCAGATTGGCTGGCGAGAGCCGGATTTTGCAACAAATCCCATTGCTTGCAATCTTCGTGCCATTGGTAAGGAAATCGCCAAGGCAAGAGATATTGCCAAGGATGGTATTCTGGGTGTGAATATTATGGTGGCTACCCGCCAATATGAAGAATACGTGAAAGCAGCAGTAAAAGCCGGAATCGATTTGGTGATTTCGGGTGCAGGATTACCTATGAATTTACCGGAACTGGTGGCAGGCACGGCTACCAAGATTGTACCTATTATATCCGGTAGAAAAGCCATGGAGGTCATTACCAAATATTGGTTAAAAAAATACAATCGCCTGCCCGATGCAGTGATTGTAGAGGGTCCCAGAGCAGGCGGACATCTGGGATTTACCAAAGAGGAGCTGGAAACCTATACGGTAGAAAGCTACGATCAGGAAATCAGCAATATTATTTCCTATGCCTGTGAGCTGGAAAAGCAGCACCATACCAGCATCCCGGTGGTGGTGGCAGGGGGCGTTTATGAACGTGCAGACCTGGACCATTACCGTCAGATGGGAGCGGCCGGTGTGCAGCTTGGTACCCGTTTTGTGACCACCAGGGAATGTGATGCCAGTGATGCTTACAAGCAGGCATACATTGATGCGAAAGAAGAGGATATTGTGATTGTGAAGAGTCCTGTGGGAATGCCAGGCAGAGCCATTCACAATGAATTTTTGGATAGGGTAAAGGCGGGCGAGCGTTTTATGAACGGCTGTAAGCAGTGCATTCGTACCTGTAAGCCCGCAGAGATTCCTTATTGCATTACCCAGGCACTGATTAATGCAGTGGAGGGACGCATCAAGGAAGGCTTGATTTTCTGTGGCAGCAACGCGAGCCGTGCCCACAAGATTGAAACAGTGCAAGAGATAATGGAGGAATTTACCAAATGATAGTGAGAATCACGGGAACCGGAAGTATGCTTCCGGTAAAACAGGTGACCAATCAGGAAATATCACAGATTGTGGATACCTCCGATGAATGGATTCGTGAGAGAACCGGAATCGGTGCCAGATATTTATCCACCGGTGAAACAGTAGCATCTTTGGCTACAGGAGCCTGTGAGAAGGCTTTGGAGATGGCCGGAAAGACTGCAGAGGATGTGGATTTGATTTTGGTAGCCAGCTGCAGTAGTGAGATGCTGTTACCCTGTAGTGCATGCCAGGTGCAGGCTAATATCGGGGCAAAGAGGGCGGTGGCATTTGATTTGAATGCAGCCTGCTCCGGATTTATGTTTGCTTTAAACACTGCCTATGCATATTTGCAGGCAGGTATTTACAAGACTGCTTTGATTGCAGGCAGTGAAGTATTGTCCAAGATTATGGATTGGGAAGATCGTGGCACTTGTGTGCTTTTCGGTGATGGAGCCGGAGCAGTGGTGCTGGAGGCGGATTCTTCCAAAGAAGCGGATGCTTCTATGAATGCAGGCCAGGGTCTTATGGGCTTTGTCCAGTATTCAGACGGTTCCAAGGGTGAAGCCCTGGTATGTGAGAGCAGAGCACTCCACAATCCTTACTACAGTGAGGAACCGAAAAATACTTATGTCCAAATGGATGGACGTGAGATTTTCAAATTTGCGGCCAGACAGGTACCTGTTACCATAGAAGAAGCATTGCAGAAAACTGCAATAGCAAAGG
>JAFUKS010000173.1 GCA_017473445.1 Lachnospiraceae bacterium | reverse complement strand
CGACTTTTCTCGCTTTTTACCCTGTTTAGTCGGGTGCAAAGCTAAGTCCTTCCCCGACTTTTCTCGCTTTTTACCCTGTTTAGTCGGGTGCAAAAGAATATTCTCGCCCTACTTTTCACGAAAATTTCAAGTTTAGTAGGGGCGTTAATAACAATTCCCCCTACTAAAATACTAAAAGAGACACAATAGTAGGGTAAAACAGCGAACTCCCTCTACCCCAAACAAATGGGTAAGGTAAGAAAATTAATAAGAAAGAAAATAAAAATGGGTAAGAAAAAAAGGAAAAAATATAAAAAAGCCTGCGTCAAAGCGCAGGCCCTTTCAAATCTCTATTAGTCCATATACTTGCTGATTAACTTATCAACAAAAGGTACAGCGATAGTACCCTCATGAACAGATAAGTAACCCAATCCTAAGAACAGTAAGGTCTCAACAAAGCTAACAACAGAACGTAACAAATCACATACATTGTTGATGAAGCTGAAACGTACATTTAAGGTAATCAGACTCAGGATGTCACTTACAATACCGAAAGCACTGGGAATCAAGTTGATTACTGAGAATAAAATGGAAAATACCAGGCTCAGAGCCACTGCCTTAACGCAGGTCTTCTTTAACCATGCATTGTCCTCGAACAACAGACAATATCCTGCCAGCAAGAACAATATGGTATATCCACCAAATAAACCTGCCAGATACACTGCTGCTGCCATTAAACCTACAGATACGCCAAATTTAGTTTTGCTCATAATACATGTCCCTCCTAAAAGACGATTATATTACATGGGTCCAAATATAGTTTTTTTGTTTTGGATCCACACCCTTATTTTTGAATAACTGGCTAAGGGTTACCAGTTGATAACCTTTTTGCTTCAGACCTGCCAAAATGTCCGGCAATGCTGTCACCGTACCTTCATTCCCCTCTGTATCATGCAGGAGAATAATCGTGCCATCCTTTACATTATCTAAAATACGGCGTACCCGCTCCTTCGGAGATACCTCCGGCAACCAATCATCTGCCATAATCCCCTTAATAAACGGCAACTCTATGGTATCGTACATTAAATCATTTAATGCTATGTAAGGCGGTCTGAAAAACCGGGGCTCCACTCCCGCAACTCTCCTGATTGCTGCACTGGTCTGCTCCACCTCCCGGCAAATCTCTTCCCGGGTCATCCGATTCAAATGCCCATGCGTAAAGGAATGGTTGGCCAGCTCACACCCCATATGGATCTGACGCATCAGAATATCCTCGGTAATGGCCTCAATGCACTGACCTACCAGAAAAAAAGTAGCCACTACGCCATGCTCCTCCAGTATATCCAACACCTGTGGGGTGGTGGTATATGCAGGACCATCGTCAAAGGTGAGGGCCACCTGTCCGATGCATTTTTGTTTCTCACAACCCATTATATAATCCTCTCTTCCTACTATTAAAGATACCATAGTGAAGAAAGAAAGTAAATAAAACTTTTTTCTGTATTTTTCATATTTTTTCTACAATAATACCTCAAATCTTGAATATTATTTTTTTCCGTACTATAATAAAATTTGTATGAAAGGACTATCGTATTATGACTTCTGTAAATAAATCACTTCAAACCACTCTTGACCGTCTTCCCTTCGGTGAAAACGACCCAAATGAGGATTTAAAAGTATCAAATAAATTACCGGAGGGCGTTAAATCCCGGGAACTATATCAGGATATTATACATATTGCATGGCCCAGCTTTGTGGAGCTGCTTTTGACCCAGCTGGTATCTATGGTGGATATGATGATGGTAGGTTCCATGGGTGGTAAAAGCAATCCGGAACTGGGCGTACAGGCGCTGTCTGCAGTGGGCCTGACTATGCAGCCTAAATTTCTGCTGATGACAGCTTTTGTGGCCATGAATACCGGTGTAACCGCATTAATTGCCCGTTATAAAGGTCGTGGGGAAAAGGAAAATGCAAATCTGATTCTGCGACAGGGCTTAATGTTTACCTTTCTGGCTACTACGATCCTGTCCGTACTGGGTATTATCTTTTCACGACCAATGGTCATTATGATGGGATCCACAGAGGAAGCTGTCACAGTGCTTGCTACTCAATATCTCCAGATACAGCTGGCCGGCTTCATTACCATGGCTCTTACCAGTACCATTACTGCAGCCCTGCGGGCGGTTGGCGACTCCCGGACCTGTATGGTATACAATCTAATTGCCAATATCGTAAATGTAATATGCAACTGGCTATTGATTTATGGTAACCTGGGCTTTCCTGCGCTGGGTGTGGCCGGTGCCTCCATTGCTACCGTTCTCGGTCAGTTGGTGGCCTTTATCATTGCGCTGGCAGTTATTTTACGAGGCAACAGCTTCCTGAAGCTGGAGCTGAAAAAAGGCTTCCTCCCCCATGGGAAAGCACTGAAGGATATGTCCGGTATTGGTCTTCCTGCCATGGCGGAACAGTTGCTGATGCGTGCGGGTATGATGATTTTTGCCAAAACCGTGGCCGACCTAGGCACTACCGCCTTTGCCACCCATCAAATATGTATGAATATACAGGCCCTGTCTTTTATGACCGGTCAGGCCTTTGCAGTATCTGCCACCTCCCTGGTAGGCCAGTCCTTGGGACGCCGCCGCCGAGATATGGCTCAGGCCTATTGCAGCAAGACCCGTAACGTAGGCTTTATTGTGGCCTTGTTACTGACCTTTACCTTTGCCTTCTTTGGCAAATATATCGTAGCGATGTACAATAAAGACCCTGCTATTATCGAAATCGGCGGGCGGATTATGCTTTTTATCGCCTTCCTACAACCCTTCCAAAGCTCCCAGTTCATTGTAGCCGGTGGACTGCGGGGTGCCGGCGATACCCGCTCCACAGCTTTGATTACCACCATTACGGTGCTACTGGTGAGACCTACTGTCGCTATTCTACTTATCGCCTGTGGCTTTGGCCTTTATGGTGCCTGGATTGCACTGGCCTGCGACCAGCTGTTGCGTACCTGCCTGGTATATGCCCGTTACCACAGCGGCAAATGGAAGCTGATAAAAAAGCAGGCTCTTAGTGAAAATTAATACGTACATGCTTTGGTGCACGAAATCATTCGTGCACCTTTTTTATGCCTTGGGGAAGGCGGAATGGTATATTGCTATCCCCCTACCAAATATTACCTGCCACAAATAGGGAAATATATAGTATGATGTGTTTCGTAACAATTCTGTAATATTTGTGTATTAATTTTGCAACATTTGTTTTTATTACTTATTTTGTAAAATTAACAGGAAAGGAGTGTTTTATGAAGAAACTTACTTTATTAACCATTGCTGCTTTGACTTTGACCGGCCTGTTACCGGGCAGTCAGCCCATGATCACCCATGCCGCAACACCTCAAAAACAGGTATTCAACAATGGAAATTGTGTAATTATCTCCTACGGTGACCAATGTAATATCCAGAATGTGTTGGACCGCCTTGAGAACTGCTTTCCGGGTATCATTTTCCCCGGCTGTCAACTGCCCGGTGAAAGTAAGCCGGAGATAGAGGTCCCCGATTGTAATGTGCCGGAAGTGGAAGCTCCTGAGCCGGAAGCTCCCCAACCTGATGTTCCCGAGAATAATATCCCCGAAATAGATGTACCGGAAGCAGAAATACCGGATATGGAGATTCCCGAAACGAATAAGCCGGAAGTTAATCTCCCCGGAAATACTCCCGGAAACGATTCTACCGATGACAATACTTCTGAGGAAAATGCTCCTGAGAACAGCACCCCAGACAATTCCCAGGATAGCACCGGAGAACATGCCTATATCAAGGAAGTGGTGCGTCTTGTAAATGCGGAACGTGCCAAAGCCGGACTGGCTCCTTTGACTATCAATACCAAGGTACAGGCTGCGGCCATGGTCCGGGCCAAGGAATGCGAACAAAGCTTTTCCCATACCCGTCCCAACGGCACCTCCTTTGCCACTGCCCTCAAGGAACAGGGGGTATCCTACAGAAGTGCCGGTGAGAATATTGCCTGGGGCCAGAAGACCCCTGCAGAGGTAGTCACCGCCTGGATGAACAGTGCCGGACATCGCGCAAATATCATGAATGCAAGCTTTACCACCATCGGCGTGGGTTACTATGAAAATGCTCGTGGTACCGATTACTGGTGTCAGCTGTTTACCCGATAGTAGCTAAGTAACTTTTATATCATTTACTATAAAAAGAGTGTTATCCAATCAGGTGACTTTCCGGAAATCATCTTTGGATAACACTCTTATTTATTTTTTAATATGTAGAACCCCTTTATTCGCCATCATACTGCTTGCTATCTTTAATAGTAGTATGTAGCTTACTGAACATTTCCTCATAGCGAATCCGCTCATTCTCTAGCTTGGTAACACCGATATGTAAAGTCATGGGAATCTCCTGGGCAGGAATCTCCTTTCCATCCTCTGTATGAGCCTCTACACGATAAGTACTGCCATTGACAGCCGCCAGCTGCTCCATCAGACCACGGGCATATGTCACATCCTCACTGGCTGTAAGCACTGCAAACTCATCTCCACCAATACGGAATACCACATCCTCCGGACCGGCTACCGCTTGCAGACGCTCTATGGCCTCCAATATGGCCTTATCGCCTGCTTTCTGGCTGATGGCATTAATATCCATCATATGCTTAATATCACAGCACAAAAAATAGCATTTGCTTCTTTCTTTAAATAAATCATACAATTCACTGATATCTACTTGTCTTCTCTCTCTCACGTACTCATCTCCACTTTCCATAGGGGGACGAAGTCTGGGAAATACCTCGGTAAAATGGTTTCCGCTTCTTTCCCGAAACTCCGAAGGGTTACAGTTCCACACCTGCCGAAATGCCCTGCTAAAGGCTTCATTGCTACCATAGCCTAACTGCAGTGCTATTTCCAGGACGCTCATTTCCGGATCCTGTCTCAGCAGTCTGGCACCTACTGTCATGCGACGGAGCACCATATATTCATGCACAGTCATATGGTTGATGCCTTGAAATAATTTTTCCAGAGTGGATTTGGAGCAATAGCATGCCCGGGCCACATCCTCTGTGCGAATGGCAAAGGACAAATTCTCTTCCATATATTCCAGTGCCCTGGCTAACAATACTATTTTACTCACCATATCACTCCTTTCGGTACCGTAAGATAAGAATAACATAAGCCACAGCAGGATGCTTGATTTTTTGAGTAAAAGTGCATCTTGCTGTGGCTATTCTTTTTCTAATAAAACTATTTGTGTCTCTTCCGCTTTCTCATTGCCCAAACAACAGACCCCAAGCCTAACACAGTCAGTGCAGAACCTCCACCTGCAACAGCCCATCGGGTTGTCTTATTTGACCACACAATCATCAGCTTACTTGAAGAAACGGTTATATCATTATACTGATATATTGCTTCATTTACATTACCATTTTCATCTTCTGAACTATCATAGCAAAGAATCTGAACAACCTGATTATACCCTTCCGGTATAATGAACGATAATGCTCCATTTTCCTGTGCTAAAGCTTCTGACAACACTTCGCCTGACAAATTTAGTGGTTCAGTAACCAACTTGCTCTCATTGTCAAAAATGCGAACGATTACTTTAGACAAGTAGCCACCATCATCTACCGGACGGAAAAATACTTCCTGTTGGGTTGCTTCATATCGCCCCTGTTCTACCAAACCGGACATAATTGTAACAATCGGGGCTACCGTGTCTACTACGAAATAGACCTTACAGCCTTTTACGTCACTATAGCCTTTATTAGTTGCTTTGTCCGTAGAGGATACTACCACCGTGTACTCTCCATCAATTGGTGCTCCGGCATCATCAAAGAACAGTGCCCTATCAATCGTATAAATATATTTATACCATTCACCATCAGCACGTTCTTCCAGTACCCTTGTATAATCGGTGCCTTCTACCAAATCCTGCCCATTCAATGTGACAACAGCCTCTGTAACACTATCTGCATTCATTTCATAGAATACTATATCCCTGGAAATATTTTGCACATAATGAATACCCTCTTGACCAATCAGTTTAGCCGTATGGTCATCTATAGAATATGCCGAGCCATTTCTGTTTACAGAAAAACGGAGTAAATCATCAGCCTCTGTTAACTCAGAAACATATTCTTTTTCATTTGTGTCATACAGTATTACTTGATTATAAGTATTTCCAGCCATATCTGCTAATTCACATTGTAATGTATACACTCCATCATCCTGTAAATTTTCTACAACAAACGTGCTTTTGTTTGTACTATTGGTATATTCGCCTACCTCCAATTCCTTAGCTACAAACCCACCATTCTGATTTAATACACCTAGCACATGCACTTTAAATAAATTGAAATTCTTGTCCTCTGCTATTACCTTAAAACCAATATTTCCAGAATTATTATTTGCAGATTTATCAACTATTCCTTCTACCCTCAAGGTAGGTGCCGTCTTATCTACATAAAATTCCTGCGTTGCTATTTCACCGCAGATATTTCCGGCCATATCTGTATAAGATATATTCAGTGTGTACAAACCATCCTTTTCGAAGAATAAGGTTGCTTTATGGTTATCTCCGTTGCTACTCCATTTACTTAACTGAGGAGGTTCAATACCTATTCCATCATCCGTTGCTGTAACCTTTACGTTTACACGTGATG
>JAFUKS010000172.1 GCA_017473445.1 Lachnospiraceae bacterium | reverse complement strand
GATGTTAAATGGTCAAACGGCATTATCGACAGGGCAATTTCCGATGTGGGTATCTGAAGCAGAAAAGTATGTAGATGATGGAGTGTTTTTTGGAAGATATAGAAAGGGGAAAGTTAATTTATAACTACAAACTTCAATTTGTAGAGATGATGTAAGTAGTAAAACACCCCAACTAAAACGAGAAAAATGAGCCATGTAACCAACACGTTGTAAAACACATCAAGAACCCATTCACTTACGCGTCTGTCGTAGCACTTTGTGCTACTGATGGTTCTGTCAGAGACACGCCTTGCGTGCGTCAAAAAGGAGAAAAATGGACAAGCATACCCCTATCATCAATCTAAAGGGCATTGGTGAAAAAACAGAAAAACTCTTTCGCAAACTGCATATCGAATCTATAGGGGATTTGCTGGAACATTTTCCCTCCCGTTATGATACCTTTTTGCCGCCGGTGCCGGTAGCAGAACTCATCGGTGGCAGGACAGCGGCAGTATTTGCAAAAGTTATCAGCATTCCCAATGTGCGTAAGGTACGCAATTTGACCATTTTAAATTGCTCCGTGGCAGATGACAGTGGTATGTTACAGCTGACATTCTTTAACATGCCCTTTCTGAAAAATGTACTGAAATCCGGTTCCTATTTTGTGTTTCGCGGAAATGTGATACAAAAGGGCATCAACGTGATTATGGAACAACCCAAAATGTATGCCTATGATGAGTATTTGCGTCTAACCAAGGGACTCTGGCCGGTATATTCTACCACCAAAGGGCTCACCAGTCAGAGCATTCAAAAGGCTGTAAAGCAAGCTTTGGGACAGGTGATACCGGAAGAAGAATTCTATCCGGAGACTTTGGTGCAACAATTCGGATTGTTATCCCGGTTTGAAGCACTTGAACGGTTACATTTCCCTGAAACTCTAGACAGTGTACAGGAAGCCCGGAAGCGCCTGGTTTTTGATGAATTTTTCAGTTTTATCTATCAACTGCGCCAAAATAAAAGCTTGTGCAATCAATTACCCAATGATTTTGTGATGATAGAGACCGCCGATACAGTACGTTTTGTAGAAGCCATGCCCTTTAGTCTCACAAAGGCCCAAAAAAAAGTATGGCAGGAGATTCGCAATGACTTAGAAGGTCCTACCTGCATGAATCGCTTGATTCAGGGAGATGTGGGCTCCGGAAAAACCATTCTGGCAGTGCTGGCACTGCTGATGTGTGCTGCCAATGGCTATCAGGGAGCATTGATGGCACCCACGGAGGTGCTGGCCATGCAGCATTTTGAGACTATTTGCGGATATACCCGGGAATATCAGCTTGCATTTAAGCCCATTTTACTGGTAGGCTCTATGACAGCTAAGGAAAAAAGGGAAGCTTATGTCCGTATTGAAAATGGGAAAGCCAATCTAATTATTGGTACCCATGCCTTAATTCAGGATAAGGTGACGTATCAGAATCTGGCACTGGTGGTCACTGACGAGCAGCATCGCTTCGGTGTACGCCAGAGAGAAGGATTGGCCCAGAAGGGTACCTCTCAGACCGGAAAAGAGCCCCATGTACTGGTTATGAGTGCCACCCCCATCCCTCGGACTCTTGCCATCATTTTATACGGTGATTTACATGTCTCCGTAATTAATGAACTACCCACCGGTCGTCAGCCCATCAAAAATTGCGTGGTAAATACCTCTTATCGGCCCAAAGCCTATGAATTTATCACCAAAGAGGTGGAAAAGGGCCGCCAGGTCTATATTATCTGCCCTATGGTAGAAGAGGGAGAGCTGGAGGATATGGAAAATGTACTGGACTACACCGAAAAATTAAAAGGATTATTACCTCCGCAAATACAGATTGCATATCTCCACGGGAAAATGCGTCCCGCCGAAAAAAATCGTGTTATGGAAGAGTTTGGTGCCCATAATATAGATGTGCTGGTGTCCACCACAGTAATTGAGGTAGGCATCAATGTACCCAATGCCACCGTAATGATGGTAGAAAATGCGGACCGTTTCGGTTTGGCCCAGCTCCATCAGCTGCGAGGACGTGTGGGACGTGGAGAACACCAAAGCTATTGTATTTTCGTAAATTCCAATGAAAATGAGGACACAAAGAAACGTTTAGAAATACTAAATCATTCCAATGACGGTTTCCATATTGCTTCGGAGGATTTGAAATTACGTGGTCCCGGAGATTTGTTTGGTATTCGACAAAGCGGCGACTTTGCCTTCCGTTTGGGAGATATTTATAGTGATGCAACGGTGTTGCAGGAAGCCAGCGAAGCAGTGGATCTGGTATTACAAAATCAAATCCGTGTTACCCCCAGAGAGCATGAAGAACTGGAAAAATATTTACTATACGAAACTCGTAATTCTGTTGACTTTCGTTCTATCTGAAAGTATTATATTATTCGTACATTAAAAACCGCTATGTAGCGGTGACAGCTTTTGAAAAGGATTGAGATGGATATGGCTAAAGTTGCAATTGTAACAGATACCAACAGCGGTATTATGCCCCCTGAGGCACAGCAGCATGGTGTATATGTATTTCCCATGCCTTTTACCATTGATGATGCAGATTATTTGGAAGCAGTAAATTTAAGCCGCGACCAATTTTATGAGAAAATGGAAGCGGGTGCAGATATTAAGACCAGCCAGCCCTCCCTGGAGACTCTGATGAAGCTTTGGGAAGAGCTGTTACAGGAATATGATGAAATTGTCCACATCCCCATGAGCAGTGGATTATCCGGCTCTTATCAAAGTGCCCGAATGCTGGCAGAAGACTATGACGGAAAAGTATTTGTAGTAAATAACCAGCGCATTTCCGTAACCCAACGCCAGTCCGTGCTGGATGCCAAGGAGATGGCAGATAACGGAGCTACCGGTCAAGAGATTTTGGAGTTTTTGGAACAGGATAAGTTTAATAGCAGTATCTATATTATGCTGAATACCTTGCAATATTTAAAAAAAGGCGGAAGAATCACACCTGCGGCAGCGGCGATTGGTACCATGCTGAAGTTAAAGCCTGTCCTTACCATTCAGGGTGATAAACTGGATGCTTTTTCCAAGGCTCGTACCAGCTCCCAGGGAAAGAACACTATGATAAATGCTTTAAAGAATGATTTAGAGAACCGTTTCGGCAATCCGGGACCTGAGGGAGCCAGATTGTTTGTTGCCCACACCCATGACGAAGCAGCAGCTCTTGCCTTTAAAGCAGAGATAGAAGCCGCTTTCCCCGGTTATGATATCTATATGGATGAATTACCCTTAAGTATTTCTACCCATATTGGTCCCGGGGCTCTAGGCATTGCCTGTACCCTGAACCATTAAACATCTAATGAAAAATCTTTAGCGAGTACAGATATTTTCTGTACTCGTTTTTTTTGAATATTCCCGTTCTTTTCCGTTGAATTTCCTGCATATCTAGTAGTTTTTCCTTTTCTTACCACAAAATCTATGGTATACTAGTTACGATGTGTAAATCTATATTGAGCGAAGCGAATATATAAATAATCGA
The DNA here is from genome assembly GCA_017473445.1 of Lachnospiraceae bacterium. Taxonomy (GTDB): domain Bacteria; phylum Bacillota; class Clostridia; order Lachnospirales; family Lachnospiraceae; genus Acetatifactor. Next base: position 1,380 of record JAFUKS010000172.1, on the reverse strand, counting down.
AATGCCTTTCTTTGATGCAATTTGCTTTTTAGAGTGAATTTGTTTTTTGTTTTTCAGTTTGGATGCTGTAAAAAGCGTTGGCACTTAGCGTGGTTTTTTCGAGCTTAGTGTCCATTACGCTTTTTACAGCAACAAGCGTTTCTAACGCAACGCTGAGCGTGTCCAAACGAAAAACAAAAATATAGATTCACGACACTAGGTCAAATTCCCCAAAGAAAGGCATGGTATAAGATGGCAAAGGCAAATACATATGATGCGTCAAGCATTACAGTATTAGAGGGACTGGAGGCAGTCAGAAAAAGACCCGGTATGTACATCGGTAGTGTTACTACCAAGGGCTTGAATCATCTGATATATGAAATTGTAGACAACTCTGTGGACGAGCATTTGGCAGGTTATTGTGACACCATAAGAGTTACCTTGGAAGCAGATGGATCCGCTACCATTGCGGATAACGGCCGTGGTATTCCTACGGGTATGCACGAAAAGGGCATCAGTGCAGAGCGTTTGGTATTTACCACATTACATGCAGGCGGTAAGTTTGACAATAATGCTTATAAAACCAGCGGCGGTCTCCACGGTGTGGGTTCCTCTGTTGTAAATGCACTGTCAACCAAATTGACTGTTACGGTTAAACATGGCGGTTCCATTTATCAGGACCAGTACGAAAGAGGAATTCCCGTTATTGACCTGATTGATGGTTTACTACCTGTTATCGGTAAGACCAGAGAGACCGGTACTACCATTAATTTCCTGCCGGATGATACCATTTTTGATAAAATACGCTTCAAAGAAGACGAAGTAAAAAGTCGTCTCCATGAGACCGCTTATTTAAATCCCAATTTAACCATTATCTTCGAGGACAAGCGTAAGGACGAGCCGGAGACCATCACCTATCATGAACCAGAGGGTATTATTGGTTTCATCAAGGATATGAACAAATCCAAGGAAGCCATCCATGATGTGGTATATTTCACCGGTGAAAGTGACGGTATTACTGTAGAAGTAGCTTTCCAGTATGTAAATGAATTCCACGAGAATGTACTGGGCTTTTGTAATAATATTTACAACTCCGAGGGTGGTACCCATTTAACCGGTTTCAAGACCATGTTTACCACCGTCATCAATAATTACTCCAGAGAGTTAAATATCTTAAAGGAAAAGGATGCCAATTTTACCGGTGCAGATGTACGTAATGGTATGACCGCCGTAGTTTCCATTAAGCATCCGGATCCCAGATTTGAAGGCCAGACCAAGACCAAGCTGGACAACCAGGACGCAGCCAAAGTAGTAAGCAAGGTTACCGGTGAGGAAGTGGTACGTTTCTTTGATCGTAATCTGGAGACCCTAAAGGGCGTCATTGGCTGTGCTGAAAAGGCT
>JAFUKS010000171.1 GCA_017473445.1 Lachnospiraceae bacterium | reverse complement strand
GAATATCCAGCTCCATAAACGCAATGAAACTATTATAGTCATGAAATGTAGTTCTTTCCATAATAGAAAATGGTCCCCAGATTGTCGTCATAGCCTGATGGATAATGAATGTAATCACAATTACTATCAGGAATCCTGCAGCACATCTTCCTTTCAATTTTTGATTATGATGGTAAATCTCCTGTTCCTTTTCACTCAGAGTATAAACTTCTTTTTTCAAAAGTGAAGCATTTACAAAGTACAGCACCACTGCATAGACGAGTAAAAAGGTTGCAGCACTCAATGCCCCATATAGCAGCATACTATCTACATTCAAACCCACATAAGCATCCATGGAAATCCATGGAAAAGTAAATCCGAAAAAGACAACTGTAATACCAAATGATTTCTGTGCTAAACCCACTACACTTCTCTTAAACCCAGAAATGCTCTGTTCCTCCAGGCCGGCATCCTCTACACTTAAAAAAGAGCGATTCATAAATATCGCCTGGCAGATAATACTTGCGGCATAGAAGATTGCTCCCAGCAAAAATCCTAATACTGCTTTCAAAAAAGCCAGATTACAAATCAAAGCAACAATGATACCCACCACAGATATTCCAATGGCAATATAGGTACGATTCTGATACTGGGACAAAGTAAGTTTTAACAAACGCTGCTTCTGCTTTTCTCCTTTTACGGTAAATTCCTTTTCTTCAGAATCCTGTTCCTGCTCAGACATAAGTTTACGCTCGGCAGGCGATTTTCTTTCTCCCCGAAGGAGTTCGTCACAGGTTACACCAAAGATTTCTGCAATGAACGGAATCATGGCAAGGTCCGGTGCTCCCTCATCTCTCTCCCATCTGCTGACTGTCTTATCAGATACATTCAACTGTTCTGCAAGATCCTTCTGTGTCATCCCGTTTGCTTTTCGCAAAGCAGTAATAAATTTTCCAATCGTCTTCTGTTCCATCTATTTGCTCCTTTCATATTCGATAACCTATATTTGATTCATCTTAATTCTAAGGTTTCGATACTGAGAATACCACCCAATAGACTTAGAATTACTCTCAAATAATGAGAATTTCAAATTTATCTCATCGATTTACGAAAATATTACTTTTTATTCAACAACCTTTCTGTTACTGCAAATGCTATGCATCCCAAAGCATAGCAGCATCATTCTTCCCGTAAAATAATAGTCGGATAACGAAGTTTCGTATCAAATGCTATAATCCAATTCTCCTTTTCAAACCGCCCTAAGATCGTGTAGCCGGACCTTCTCCCTCTGCCCTCCGCTTCGCTCCGGGGCGCTGGGTCGCTTCCCTTCGGTCAGCCATGCCAGCTGCCACCACGTTATCTCCCCAATCCAAGGAAATAATTACCACTAAATCTGCCTTATATATTACCACATTTTAACATATTTTTCCATCTTTAACGGTAATTTAACACCCATCTACTTTCCGTCTGATAATAAATCAAACGAGCCGGGATTTCATGCTCCAAAATGGTTAAGGTGCAATCAAATTCTATGGATGGGATGCCGCAATAATTTTTTGCTTCCTGCGAATGTACCACGATTTGGCGAATTACCCGGATTTCTCCGTCCTCGTCCTGTATTTTCAGCATCCGTGGGATGATTTTTCCGGTGGTGGTAAACCAACAATCACAAGCAATTTCCCTCTGGTTGCCCTTCACTGCTCCTGCATCCGCTTTCTGTGTATTTGTTCCGATACCAAATGCCACCGCACATCCCTCCTTCCTACTGAATCTCTATCTTGTCATAATCTACTGTCCGCTTTTCTCTGGAAATACCGCCACTCATGTGGTCTATGGGCTGGTTAATGAAAATCGCCCTTTTTACTGAGTCAATGCCGAAGCGTTCCCTGAGCTGATCCAATGTTTCATCCATTTTAGCAAGCTTCTCGTAATCTAATTCATCAAATAAATTCAGCTGCCTTGTGAAATCATCATCCTGTACCCTGCTTGTATGAATCCCAAGATGGCGTATAGGATACCCATTCCATAAGTCCAAAAACAATTCACAGGCTGCTTTGTATATTTCCAGTGTCAGGTTGGTGGATGTGTTCAGCTTCTTTTGATGAGACTGATAAGACAGGTCTGAATAGCGTATGCCTACCGCCACCACTTCTATCTGTACCTGATCTGCCCTTAGTCTGTTCCCTACGGTTTCTGCCAGAGCCAGTAATACCTTATTGGCTGTAGGTACATCTGTTACATCATAAGGCGTAGTGGTACTGTTGCCATAGCCTTTGTTTGCGGGTGGCTGTGATATGACCGGTGAACAATCTATCCCATTGGCAAAACCCCAGATAATTTCTCCCTGCTTTTTCAAGATGATTTTCAGCCATGCCGAATCTGCATTCGCAAGTTCTCCTATGGTCTTGATTCCCACTGAAAATAACTTTTGTGTGGTAGCTCTCCCCACAAAAAATAAATCCGATACTGGTAGGGGCCACATCTTCTCCTGTATTTCATCCGGGTAAAGGGTGTGTACCCTGTCCGGCTTCTTAAAATCAGAAGCCATTTTCGCAAGGAGCTTATTGTGAGAGATTCCAATATTTACCGTAAAGCCAAGTTCATCCCGGATACGGTTTTTCATCTGCTCTGCAGCCTCTTCCGGTGTGCCAAATAGCTGACAGCTGGAAGTCATATCTACGAAAGCTTCATCAATACTATACTGCTCCACCACATCAGAATACTCCCGAAGAATATTCATGAATGCTGCAGAACACTTCTCATACAATCCATAATTCGGTGGAACCAATGTAAGGTTCGGACATTTCCGTTGTGCCTCCAATATGGTCTCCCCTGTTTTGATGCCATACTTCTTAGCAGGAATGGATTTCGCCAGAATGATCCCATGCCGCATAGTCATATCTCCTCCTACTGCGGAAGGGATTTCTCTAAGGTCTAATGTACCGCCACGATGGGCGATACGATAAACAGCCTCCCATGAGAGGAAGGCTGAGTTCACATCTATATGAAAGATAACTGTCTTCAAACGTGTGTTCACCTCCCGCAT
>JAFUKS010000170.1 GCA_017473445.1 Lachnospiraceae bacterium | reverse complement strand
TTACATTAAAATCCTCATCCTCATAAATGGAATTGGTAGGAAATACTCCATTTGCTAATTTACAAAAAATACAATCGTCCTTCATCACAATACCTCTCTATTCAAACATAAATAACTGGTCCAAGGTCCGCATCAGTCTGAAATCTCCCTTGTTGGTCATGGCTCCGGACATAAATGCTCTTTGGAAGGTCATCCGTCCGTTAATAATATCCTCCATGGTAGCCCGGTTCAAACGGATCTCCACATCCACTGCTGACACTGCACCGTACCTACACTCCATGGCAGGTCCCTGCACCTCCACCACCAGCGGATTCTTCTTTTCTTCTATATAGATGGCATAACTTGCTTTAAAACCGGCCTGGGGCTTAAATACCTTACGGAAATCAGCCAAATATTCACTCTCACTGTCTGCCCCGTCATTGCTCAGCATATCCTTAAACATACTGGACAGTTCCTGCAAATCCTCCTTTTGACGCTGTACATAACTGTCATCAGAAACATACTCGGAAAGCTGCTCCGTCTCCTGAGGGGTCAGGTCTGTGGCCGGCGACATGGATACCCTTTGCTTCACCGCATAATTGCTGGCGGGGAAGCTGGTCAGTTTCTGATTGATGGTGCGGTAAATATTCTCTACCTTTTTTTCAATAATTAAGGAATACTGGGGATTCATCTCCAGTTGAAGCGTATTTTCAATATATCCGCAGATGCCGCTACAGGGCTTACCGCCCAGAATCTCCCATGCAGTAGCCAGGCTCAGCTTCGCCTCCCGCTCTCCATAGGTGGTGGACATTACCACGGGGCACATGTAAATCTGAGCAATCCGTTCCTTATCGCCAAAAAGCCAGCAAGCATCCAGAAACTGTTGCATATATCCACCGATTCCGAACCACTCCACTGTGGTAGCCAGAATAATACCGTCTGCATCCTTCAGGGTCTGGGGCAGGGTCGCAATAGAATTCTTGTACTCGTACAAATTGAAACGCTCCACCTGTACCCGCAACTCCTCCAAGGTCTCTTGCATCTTATTAATCACATAAATGGTAGGATCATCAATGATTCCTCTTCCGCCGTAGTAAATATTGACCTTCAAATCAGCACCTCACGTTCTGTTTTCTTTTATCTGAGAATCTAATTATGATACTAGCTATTACACCAATTACCAGTCCGGTAATCAGTCCGCCTACATGGGCTGCATTGTCCACGCTTTCCATACCAAAGCTACTGTATAGAGATAGAAAAAGCACTCCTATCAGACGCACCGGCGTCACATCCAGTAGCCGTCTGCCGCTGAGCAGCACCAGCATCAGCAATATGCCATCCAGCCCAAATACTGCACCACTGGCACCGATACTGCCCGCCGTAATTCCATACTGCAGCTTGTAAAGCAAGGATAATACATTGCCCCCTATGCCGCACAGAAAATAGGCTAACCCATACATCAAATGCCCCATCTGCTTCTCCAGTATGGAACCAACCACAAATGCCAGTATCATATTGTTAAACAGATGCTGAATATCCGCATGTAAAAACATGGCAGACAATATCCGGTAATACTCTCCGTAATAGAGCGTATTCCACACATCCATTCCACCCATATTATATATCAGATTGCCACTGAATGTACATAATAGAAATAGGAGAATATTGATCCCCACCAGCAGACCGCTGACAATGGGCAGGGATTTCCATTTCTGTAACATGATACCACCTTCTATCTATCATCCAATGTACCACCTTTACGCCCCTTGCGTCAATAAAACTAACGGAAAATCAGCAGGCATTTACCCAGACACACCTCATCCCCGGGCTCCAGAAGACGTTTCTCATAGGGCAGCAGACGTAGACCGTTTATGAAGGTGCCGTTGGTGGAATTCATGTCCTCCAGGTAATACTCCCCGTCATAAATGAGCTTAGCATGCAATCTGCTGACACTACTTTCAGATATTACTATATCCACTTTGCTTTCCTTTTTTCCAATCAACACATCCTTCCGTGGGAGTACTACATCCACGTCTCCATTTGGTGTATATAAGCGATGAAACCGATTCCTGTCAGGAATCTCTTCCATGTATATGGTATTTCCGCATTCCTGCTGCTCCTGAAAGGGTAACTCTGCCATATAATCCGCTTCCTCAGCCACCCGCATGCCCTTTATTTGCTGCTGCATACTTTCCCGATAGCTAATCCGGGTATTCTTTTCACGTTTACGCCTACCTTCCCAGAAAGAAAACCGCGTCCCTTTATCTCTTACCGCCTGCTCCTCCTCTACCGTTTTCCTGTAAGTAGAACCGTATGTCTCCGGCGGATTCACTGTAGATGTCAAAGCCATCTCCGGCTCATTTTCTGTGCCTCTGGTAATTACTCCGGATACTTCCACATGTATCAATTCCTCCACATCCTTGAATATCTGTCCCTCCAAATAGGCAATACCCAAGTCCCGGTAACGGTCTGATATCCGATAGATACATTCTACCAATTTATCATCCTCATAGTCTAAATGCTCTATCATAAATGTCAGCAGCTTATCAAACTCGCTTTTCCCTTCATAATAAGGAATATAAACGCAATAAAATTTATTTCTCTCTAAATCCTGAAATAAATACTCTGCATTCCATACGCAGCCCTTCTCTTCCAGTAAAAAGCGTTCCAACTCCCTCTGGAGCCGCCGCATCGCCTGAAAAAAATCCAAGACCCACTGTCTATTTATAAGCCTACCTGCATATAACTGTTCCAAATTATGACGGGAAGTAATGTCATAATACAAAAAAGCTTTCTCATCCAAATAGCGTAATTCACAATTCAGCAAGCCATCAATTCCTCCCCTTCCCAAAATGCAATACTGATAACGACGCTCTTGAGGCTTTTCCGACAACTCTAATCGCAGATAATTACTATGTAGATTTCTAACATACTCCATTTGCATATTAATTTTCCCCTCCTGTCAAATGTGCTTTGACCTTTTTACAGCTTCGAATAATAAATAGCGGTGAATATTTTCGATTTTTATAAGAAACCGAAATACCGCCTTCCCACCTTTTCCTTCCTGTACTTTGCCCCTTAAAAGGAATTTTTATTTCGCCATGGACAGATACTTTTCCCGGATGCAGTTCCAGCGTGGGAGTCTGCCAGGTGCCCAATAAATATTTCTCCATTGCCACGCCCTTCTGCAATTGTGCAAGCTCCTGCTCTGTTTCCTCCAAAGACACCGCAAAACTACTGACTCTTAGGCTGAGCATTCCCAAATCCTGCTCCAGCAAAAGACGCTCATACTGATACACCAACAAAAACAAAACGATACCGATTACTCCCAGCACCAAAGGAAGCACCAACACTGCCTCCAAGGTAAAATATGCTTTTACACCCCTTTTCAAATACTTCCCCCCTTACACCCAATCGCACCCCATCAAAACAAGGCAGAAATAACTGACAAATAAAAATGGCAAATACGGGATATGGGTGTCCTTACCTGCTTTATGACGAACAACAAGAATCAAGGAATATACCGATAGCAGAACCAGACTGTAAAAAAGCAACAATAGGCTTCCCCATAACCCATATTGGGCTCCCAGAGCCATTACCACAATGCCATCTGCCATTCCCACCTTATGGGTACAGCCTGCCAATAAACACAATATGGCTCCGGGTAATAACCCTCCCACCAGGGCAGTCCACTCCAAATCCCCTTTAAAACAAGCATTTATTGCCAAGAGTAATAAGAGTGCTCCTCCTGCCACCAAAGGAGAAACAGGCACCTTACGCTCCCGAATATCCCATATACTCAGTCCCCCTAAATAAATCATCTGTATTACCATTACTGATTACTCCTTTCTACACCTGACACATAAACTCAAATCCATTTCTTCCATCTCTGCCAACGTTGCTGAATAAATCTTTCGTCCCAATCCTTCACACTGTCTACTGTAATGGAAACAATTTCCATAATCTGTCACATACACCACCGTACCTCTTACATCATCCGCACAGTGCTCACACAACTCATACCGATAGCCCCTTTGATTGACGCTTTGTATCGCTTCCCGGTAACTTACTTCCCGAATAGATAATTTCAGATGGGTACATTCCAGAGAAAGATGATAAACCTCCCCGTATTCTGTAAAGAAAACCGTCTCCAATCCCACTCCCTCACTACTCCCCGGTATCTCATACCCATTCCATATATGTGTATAATAGCTGTTACTCATATAAAAATCGGGAAAACCGGGCATTCCGAAGGGACATTTTACCCCATAGGAATACCGTAATTCCAGCCGGTCGTCCTCTCCGGTATAATTCCAGCCTACCCCCTTGCCAAATCGATATTCTCCGGAAAAAGGTGCACTTTCTAAATAGTCCGTCCCCAAATACTCCTCCACTCTGCGCTGTATGTATGCCTGAGACAACGCCGCCCTCATAAGCACCTTCATTTCATCCGAAAGTCCTTGAGCTTCTGTTTCATTTAATTCCGCAGACGACACATAACCATATATACTCAGCTCATTCCCTATATTAGTCAGAGCAAGTTCCATATTTCCATGAAGTCTGATTAGTTCCAGAATGCTTCCCATATTAAGGAGAAAAAAAATTAAAAGCGGCAAAAGCACTGCTGCCTCCACAGACATGCTTCCGCTTGCATAATCAGATTGAAAGGTAGACAGAGATATCTCCTCTATGCAGTTTTCTTCCGGCAGGGTGCCATCCAGGGCAGGGAAAGCCTTGCCGGGTATCGTCGGAGAAGGTCGTTTACTTGCTTTATTTTTTAGTTGATTGCTGCATCTGCATAAAGGAGACATCTCCGTCCACCTTCCTTTCTACTCTACATATGTACCCTGTCTTGTAAGCCGGTAAGTATATCCACAAGAGCTCTCCAATCGAAAATCTGCCTCCAGCTCCACATAACAATAGTCCAAGCAAAAATCACTATTCCCTGATAAAAGGCGCATATTGGCTTCTACTAAATCCATACTGCGATAGGTTAGCTGTTCCAAATCCACCAGAAACAGCAATACTCTGAGATAATCCCGATAGTACATTCCTTCCCGGCTTAGCTGTTCTTGCTTCTCCTCATCCGCCCCCACCAAACCTTTTAATAAATTCCGGAGAGAATAATGCCAGGTTTCCTCGCTCTTTAATAGCGGTACCGGCTTCCCTGCTGCCAGCAGCTCCATATCATAAAGCGTTTCTCCAAAAGCCCATCCCAGGGTCAGTACCAGTTGCAGGGGCTCCGCCAGCTGTGGTTGCCCTATCAGCGTCATAAGAGTGGTTGCGATCAGTTCCGTCTGTCCACTGCTTTTCTTATCCCCCATCAGATACAACACATTGGCTGCCTCCCGGATTGCACTGATTCGTGTAAAAACTCCGTGCAGGTTTTCTGCATCGCTCATGCCTCCTATCAACAGATATTCCGTCTCATAATCCAATGCAGAACCCTCTACCGGACGGGAAAAATCCCCCATATAAGTAAGAAGATATTCCTGAAACAAGAAACGCTCCACCACCGGTTCCAAGCCGCTAAGCTCTGTTATTCTACGGTTTCCCTGCTGTAGTTCTCCCCTTTTCAGACGCTGGGAGAAGGACTCTTTTCCACGCAGGGCTTTGGAAGAAATCGCCACTTCATCCCCTGTCACCCATTTAAGAATTCCCCTTTTGCGAATCTCCTCTAAGAAAATAGTCGGATTTTGAAAACATACTTCCTGTGACTTTTCCTTCAAGACATCCAAATGATATTGCAATTGCTCATCTGCTTGTATCTTTTGTGCCTCCGCATCCCATTCCTCCAGACCATTCATCTGTAACTGCTCTAACCAGCCAAACACCTTTTCCATGAATACCAAATTCCACCGGTCCTTCTGGGCCTCTACTGCAGCCTGACGAAAAACCGCCCCCTCGTAATCAGAAAGCAGCAATCCACCTGTAATTTTCACCTCTTTCAAATGTATCCCCAAAAAATCCTTATAAAACAGATTGTTCCAAAATCCCCCGTGAAACTGAAGATTACGGTCCAAATACCCGGTTATATGTCGTTCTACATTGGAAACTGCTCCATAGGATGTACCGTAGGAGGAATCCAACGCAAATAGATTGTATCTTTCTGCCAATCCTCTGTGATATTCCGCAAACGTCCCATTCCAAGCCGCCTCTACAGTGCACTCTGCCTCCAGCGCAACTCCATTTTTACGTGCCCCTTCTATCAGGCTCAAACAAACACTGATCAAAAAGGTCAACAAAAGAGCCATAAAAACCGTTAAATGTCCGGAGACTCCAATAGGTAGCTTTTTCCTCTTCATAATTTCACCTAAAACCGATTGGTTTTACTGGTAATTTTGTCAAAAAGCTTTTCTACAATGCCCGTCAGCTGTTCTTTAAAAATAACTACTAAGCTAACCAAAACCACCGTAATCAGCACCACTTCAATGGTACCCATACCATCCTCTTCTCTCAAAAATTCCTTCCAACTCTTTAATCCCTGCATTTCATACTCCTTTCTTTATATCCCTGCCATAGAAAAGGCCGGAATTAATATAAACAACATTACCACCACAAGCATCAGCATCAGCGGCAACAGCAGCTTTGTCTGTGCTTCTTCACTTCTCTTTTTGCATTGACGTAAATATTCTTTCCTTGCATTGTCTCCCTCTTCCCGCAAACGACAAAGCAGTCCGTTGCTTCCCTTTTGAAGATTTTGCATAAGTAACGTGCAAAGCTGAGTATATTCCGGCAAGCCGGTGCGAAGGCTCCAATTTTCATAGGCCTTTGCTTCCGGCACTCCCGTAGCCAATTCTCTACATACATAACCCACCTCTTCAAATGCCACCCGTAAACATGCCTTGCCCCCCTTCGTCTGCTCATACGATTCATAGATCTTTTGCAAGCTTCCTCGAATCGTCAGGCCCGCTCCCAAATAAAGAGTCAACTGATACAGCAGCTCCGGATAATCTGCTTTTAATTGCCGTTGCCTTTCCAGATATTTTCCATGCAAATCCTTCTTTGCAAATCCGAACACGAAAGCTGCCGCTACCAAAAACAATCCAAACAGTGAGGGCGACTCCAATTGTTCCGGCACATGGTAATGCAAAGCCTGTCCTTCCCATTGGGAAGGCAAATACCACCAATCACAGGTGCGGGAGGATACTTCTGATTCTGTCAAATAATCCTGTAATTCTGTTAGCATCCGTTCCTCTCGGGTCCATGTATCATCGGGTTGTAAAGTAAGCTCCAGCCAATGCTCCCATTCCATGGATCCATAGTAAAAAATTACTTGTAGCTCCAGTTTCACAGGAGCAGATACCGTTTTATGCACTTTGCCGGTCCGTTCCACATATTCCGGCATCGTACTGTACCAGCTGACCTGAAAAGGAAATCCCTCATATTCCTCCGCCAGATACAAATCTCCCTGTACCTTATCCAAGGCTTCATTTTTCTGCAAAATCAGTCCGGGTAATTGTTCCCAAAAGGTCTCTGCCAACAGAGAAAGCTCTTCCTGACTATAGCTTCTGGCTCCTATTTGCATCTCCAGCTCCGTCCGGTGTTCTCCCATCTGTACTTCCATCTGCACCTGCTTATCTCCCGCTCTATAATCCTCCCTACGGATGCGTCCATCCTGAAGCTCCGGCTCACGGTTAAGCTCTACTGCCAGCATCCATAAAGCAACAGTCACTCCCAGAAAAAACACTGCCAGAGTCATTCCTAAGCGTTTTACCCGAAACTCCCATAGGGACTGCTGTAACTCCCGATGGGGATACAAAGTCCGCAAATCCCTATTTATCAATGGATCTCCCTTTCTCCTGCTATTCCTTTTGTCCCATGCTTTCAAGAAAAATTCCGCCAGCCTTAGAAAAGGTATTAATAATCCCTGTTTTTCCTTCATACTTCCCCTTTTATTCCACCCCTTAGGCATTCGTGTTAAGCAGCCTTTCACCGATGAATACAGCAACCAAATAAACTATCAGGCACCCTGTCATAAGCAATATTCCCGTTGCATTATGATATAAATCCTGAAAATATCCCGGAGTCGTCCACTCCACATAGAGCAAAATACAAATTGGCATCCACTCCATAATCCGCTGCTCCATGTGCCTGCCACTCAGAATGGACATAGCCTCTGACCGGGCCTCAATATTGCTGCTAATCTGTTCCCCGGTGCTTTGCAGAATCTGAGATAAATTGCCACCGTTTTTCCTTGCAATCCGAAAGATTTGGGCAAATTGGCTGATATCCTCCAGCCCACTGCGTCTTCCTAAATCCTCCAGTAAATCTTCCAAAGGGATATGAATGTCCATGCCCCTTCGTATCTGGTCCAGTTCTTGACAAATAAGCCCTTTCTCACCAAACAATTTCTTCATGTCCGCAGCGCTTTGCAGCATTGCGTTTTCGATGCTGTACCCTGCTTTTAATGCAGCAGACATGGCCAGAATGCATTCCCGAAACTGCAATAACAGCAAATCCCTGTCATGCCCCATGCTTCTATGCATTTCCTGCTTAAGGAATCCAAAGCCCACCCCCAACATAGGAATCAAGGCCCAGTAGCTTCGATAAAAGAAAAAGGCTAATAGGGCCGACACAGCCAGTGCTTTTCCTACGGCCAGACACCACCGGCCTTTACTCCATTGCACCCGGCAATAATCCCGCTGCCAGTAGCTTGCGGGTTCTCCATAGCTGCCCCTCTTCCACCCATTGCCCTGTAACCTGCCCGGATTGTGAAGATGCTTCCCGGAAAAGAAACAGCGGATGCCAACGTATTTCCCCTTCATAAAAACCCTCCACCTCTACAATCTCCGTAACCTTCCTGCTACGGTCACGCATCCTACTTAAATGCACAATAACATCTATCCCTGCTGCAATCTGCTTTTTAATGGCAGTCAGAGGCAAGTCCATTCCCATCAATACCATATTTTCCAAGCGGGACAATAAATCTGCCGCGCTATTGGCATGGGCTGTGGACATACTTCCGTCATGACCGGTATTCAGACATTGCAATAAATCAAAGGCTTCACCTCCACGCACCTCTCCTACAATCATCCTGTCCGGACGCATACGTAAAGAGGTACGGATTAACTGACGGATGTCGATTGTCTCGCATCCCTCTCCATTGCTTACCCGGGTCTCCAGACGCACCAGATTGTTGCATCCCTGGAGCTGCAGCTCTGCACTGTCTTCAATGGTAATGACACGTGTGTCATTTGGAATAAACTCTGATAAAGCATTGAGAAAAGTAGTCTTACCACTGCCGGTCCCGCCACTGACCATAATGTTATAGCCCGCCCGCACCAGGTCCCTTAAAAAATCTGCTGCTTCCCGGGAAATCGCCTGCAACTCCACTAAGCGTCCCATGGTAATGGGTTCTTTGGGAAATCTCCGAATGGTTACTATGGGACCGTTCAGTGCCACCGGCTCCATTACCACATTCACTCTTGATCCGTCAGGCAATCGGGCGTCCACCACGGGATTGGCCGTATTTACTGTTCGGTTACAGCCTGCTACAATCTGTTGAATAACTCCCAATAACCGTTCCGACGAATCGAAATGAATATCCAAAGACTGTATTTGTCCGTTCTTTTCCACAAATATCTGCTCCGGACCATTAATCATAATTTCCGTAATATCTGCATCCTCCACAAAAATCTGCAGAATATCCAACCGTCTCAGGGAATCAAATATCTCCTTTTGTAATCTCCTGCGCAGCGCCACCGGCCATACTATCAGCTCCCGTTCCTGTAAAAGCACCTCATCAATGACTGCTTCCACCTCTTCATCTGTCACATCCTTTACATATCCCAGCCGTTCCTGCACCCGGCTGCTAAGATATCGTTTCATTTCCCCGTAATCCATTTCCTACTCCTTCCCCACCAGTTCCTTCAGTAGCTCCTTTACATAACCGGTCAGTTCCCCCGCGCCTTCCTCCCAGGGATTGGAAGGTACCACGGAAATCCGGGGCAAAGAAAAAAAATAGGTTTTTTCCAGAATATCCTCATAGTGATATAATTCCAATTGCTGCCGATAACGTCGCTCCTTTACCCTGGCCATGGGTTCCTTCCTGGTAATCGTCAACACCCGGGTACAATACCGCAGAATTTCAAGCAATCCCTGAAGGCTTTCAGATAAATCCAGCACCAGAAAATCATATCCGCATTCCTTGTCCAGACGCTCCAGCAAAAGCAACCATTCTTCCGGTGTCACCGCCGGCAAATTCTCCCCGGCCTTCATGGCCGGAATGTAATCCAACGGGCCCTTGCGCTGCAACATGGACTCCAGACGCAACCGGAAGCATTCTCCCTCCTGCTTTAAAAAATACAGTAAATCTGCCAGATCATGATCCTCCTCCCGGGACCACTCTCCCAAATACTCCAGGTTCAAATAGAGAGTCCTCCCCCTCTCAGCCAATTCCTGACTCAAGGCACCGGCTAAAGTAGTCTGTAGGCATCGATGCACCGGTGAATAGCATCCGATAATCTGTGTAACCCCTTGTGGTCTACAGCCCCGGAGCACCCGCCCCTCCCGCCTTGCATATACCTCCAATAGTTGCCCCAGTACCCGGTCCGCACTTTGATACTTCAAAATATGGGGATATTCTGCCAAGACCTCAGGATTGGTCTCTTCCAATATCATGACGCATACACCGGGTAACACAGGAAGTCCTGCTTCCCATGTACTTTCAGCCAATAACAAAATGTCTGCCCCCGCCTCTGCCGGGGTCTTCTCCTGCCGTAACATCTCCCCAAGAGAGGTATACACACATACCTTGAAACGGATTCCCTTTTTTCTTAAAAAATACTCCGCCAGTAGCTGTGCGTAATCCTCCTCCCGGTCGCATAATAGCAGTGTCAAGTCCTTCAATACACACCTCCTAAGTGCAAGAGCAGGCCAAGGAACACCGGACCGGACATGCAAATACCCACTCTGCCTAATTCTCTCTGGTCACGCACATATAAAGACCACTTACCGCTACGACGCACTTCCGCCACATAGGACACAAAATAACGTAGTCTCTCCATAGTCATATGATTTCGTACCAGTTTAAAAATGGAAATTATTGCTGCGAAAAGCAGCATAGAAAAAAGAAAAGAAAAAATATATTCCCTTTGCAGGAATCCACAGCACAGTGCAATCAGCTTAATATCGCCTGCGCCCACACTGCCGATGCGGTACAAAGGAAAGGTCAGGACCAGCAATACCGTGCCCTGCAAAAGTAGTCCTGCCACCCCCATCCAGGAATCCTCCCGGAACCGGTAGCAGATGCTCCAGGCCAGCATCAATGCCAGTAGCCTGTTGGGTATCCGGCCACTGCGATAATCCCATATCGCGCCGAATCCCGACATTACGCAAAATGTCAACAATTTGTCATTCCCCCTATCAAAATTCCCCACATTTCGATGTTTGCATTATAGCTCCTGGATATCTTGTTGACAAGTCTTTATAAAAACTTTTTGATTTTTTTAAATCAGCTGATAAAAAGAAAGACCGTAAAGTGCCAGAAATCCGGGCAATCCCAAGATTCCACAGGTCAGTAATGTGATGATATTGACCCCCACACAGGAGCCGATTCCCTGACCGGTCAGCACCAGATTCAAGGTAATGATGGCTACTCCACCCAACAAACAACGGAGCAGTAATTTCATCAAAGCTTCCATACCCTACCTC
Organism: Lachnospiraceae bacterium; assembly: GCA_017473445.1. Classification (GTDB taxonomy): domain Bacteria; phylum Bacillota; class Clostridia; order Lachnospirales; family Lachnospiraceae; genus Acetatifactor. The sequence goes on along the minus strand of JAFUKS010000170.1, from coordinate 1,464 downwards.
ACACCTTTTTTACACTGTATGTCCGGAGAGCTTCTTTTATGATTTTAAAAAAAGAAAAAGACCGTTCAAAACGGCCTTTCCCATCAAAACTAAAATACCTTTAATAGCATCATCCAAAATAGCAGCAGTACTATGGGCATACAAAATACATAAGCCAAAATACTTACTCTGTAATCCAGAGTAAGTTCATAATCCTTTTCTTTGTTGTAATTACTCATATACAGTAATATTAATGCACAGGAAACAGCTATGGCGGCAACCATCCAATGAATCCAAACGGGTACGGACTGTTCAATGTACATGAGAAAATTTTTACAGGTATATAGACTATTTCTGTCACTACCAAAACGTTCGCAAATCCGGGACACCCATGAATTTCGCATAATATACGCGGTATTCATATTGTTCTCTACACCCACCGTAAGACACCAGAAGGTCCTGCAATAGGTAAGTAAGGTAAATAGAAACGCCTTCATATTGGTCAGGGGGAAAATACCGCAAATCACAATCACCAAAAAGGGCACATAAATAAATGTCCTGTAAAAATAGTTATCCATCAAAAAGCTGATAATCATAACCATTGCCGTAATTATATATAAAAATTCCCGCTGGTCCTGTTTCTTTCGGGTATAACAAAAGAACAATACACCGATACACAAAACAATACTAAGGGGTGTGGCTCCCATGGCTGTCTGTACAATAGACACCGGAAACATCTGCTCTACCACCGAACCGATGGTATATGATTTTTTAACAATGGGATAGATAGCATCATTGCGATAGCACAATTCAAACAAAAACAGAGGCAAAAGCAGTCCTGCTTCCTGTAGTATTATCCTACCTATTCTCTTTTCATGGTATAGGATTACCGCTGTTACCGGCAAAATCATGATCGGACAAAAACTGACCGATATTACCAAAAACAGATAGGAAAGCTTCCGTCTTTCCTTCATCAAAAAGTAAATACCCAGAAGAAGAGAGAAAACATAGGCCACTTCATCCTGTCCGGCATAACCGGCTGATATGAGTATTTCCGGAGCCGCCAGTACCAGAAGCGGAGCAAGCACGGACTTTTTGCCCAATTTCTCACATATACGGTATACCACATATGCCATTGCAAGGTGAATTCCTATCATATAAAGCTTTGACCAAGCAATACAGAAGGGATTTCCGATGAGTGTAATATGAAATGCCTTCGTAATAATCCAAAGGGGTAGATTCCATATGCTTAGAGGAATCAGCCACAAGTAATTACCCTGGCAGTACTGGTGAACTACACCGTATACATTCCAGCTGGTATATTCATAAAAATCCTTCAGTCCCATTTCTTTATCAAAAATAAGGTCCCATATATTGATACTCCAGGCAGTCAGGGAATCCAAATCCTTAAATTCAAACATCAGCCACATCACCAATAGGGTCCCTATTGCAACCATAAAGTAAAACAACTGTAACCCTTTATCT
>JAFUKS010000169.1 GCA_017473445.1 Lachnospiraceae bacterium | reverse complement strand
CCGATGGGAATGATAATCCATGCATAGGGTAATCCGGCAATAATCTGGCCCAGATAATTACCCGCAGGCATAAAGCCCACATTCACGCCGGTAAGAAACAATACCAGACCTGCATATGTATATACCAGACCTACGCCAATCTTTACCAGCATCTGCTTATTAATATCTCTGGCCACCAACTGGAATAACGCAAAGAAGAATATAATAGGAAACAGGGACACAGCCATTTCCTTGATATATTCAGGCAATTCATGGGAGAAAAGTCTCCATAAATCCACAGTATTATCAATAACGGGAATTGCTTCGGACACCTGCTCCGCTTCGCCCGGATGATAAAGCAGACCCAATATCAATACTGCCAGAATGGGGCCAATGGAACACAGTGCCACCAAACCGAAACTATCATTCTCTGCATGCTTATCACTTCGGATTGCAGCCACACCCACACCAAATGCCATGATAAAAGGTACAGTCATGGGGCCGGTGGTCACACCACCGGAGTCAAATGCAATGGCCAAAAAGCCCTTGGGCACAAACATGGCCAGTGCAAAGACGATTATGTAAAAGAACACCAGCAAATAAGACAGCGGAATACGAAACACCATACGCAGCAATGCCACCACCAAAAAGATGCCTACCCCGGCAGCCACTGCTAAAATCAACGTCAGATTCGGGACAGAAGGTACCTGCTGTGCCAGCACCTGCAAATCCGGTTCGGATATGGTAATCACAAAGCCCATAATAAAGCTGACTAAAATAATAATCAGCAAATTCTTAGACTTAGTCATAATGGTACCCACTCGCTCGCCCATGGGGGTCATGGACAATTCCACACCGATGTTAAATAACAGCATGCCTGCTATCAACAGTACTGCTCCCACCAGAAAGGTCATTAAAATACTGGGGGGAATGGGGGCGATGGTAAAACACAACAATAATACTATGGCCAGTATGGGAAATACGGCCTTTAAGGTCTCAGACAGTTTCTCCAGAAACCGTTCCTTCCATCTCGCTCTACTAAACTGCAATTTTTGAAACTCCTTTCTCTTCTACCTACATAAGTGGTGCCGCCAGTTTCAGCAGCTTGCCCATCAGTACGGTCAGTTTCTTTTCCTTTTTCACCATGTCCATGGTAATCTCCTGACACCTTTCGAAGGTATCCCGGAAATCCTCTAATATGTCACTAATCGCGGGCACTTTATACAAAAAGGCCGCGCACTCAAAATGTAAGTACAAACTGCGGTAATCCAAATTAATGGTACCTACCACTGCCTTGACGGCATCGCTGACCACTACCTTAGCGTGTACAAATCCAGGGATATATTCAAATATATGCACCCCCGCCTCCAACAACTCCTTGTAATGGCTCTTGGCCAGCACAAATGCGTATTTTTTATCGGGAATATGGGGTAGAATCAAACGCACATCCACGCCCCTTTTTGCCGCAAATTGTAGTGCCTGGCTCATCTCATGGTCCAGAATCAGATAGGGCGTCATAATGTACACATAGTCCTTTGCCTGATTCAGGATACTCATATAGACCATCTCACCAACATTTTCATGATCCAAGGGACTGTCCCCGTAGGGAATCACATACCCTGAAGCCTCCGTATCATGGGATGCTTCATTCAGCCAATAGGGCGTATAATCATGCACCCTGTCTCCGGCATTCCACATCTGCAAAAACATCATGGTAAAGTCACGGACTGCCTCTCCCTTTAGCATAATGGCAGTATCCTTCCAATGCCCGTACAGTTTTTTCACGTTAATATATTCATCCGCCAGATTGACTCCGCCGGTAAAAGCCGTATGGCCATCTATAACAAGTATCTTCCGATGGTCCCGATTGTTATAATATGTGGACACCAAAGGGCGAATAGGAGAAAACATCTTGCACTTAATCCCCAGCTTTTCCATTTGTTTTGGATAATCATAGGGAAGCAACGTTACTGCACAGGTACCGTCATACATCAGTCGCACATCCACGCCCTCCCGGGCTTTACGTACCAATATCTCCAGCACAGAATTCCACATGCGTCCCTGACCCACAATAAAATATTCCAGGAAAATGAAATCCTTAGCCTGCTCCAATTCCTCCAGCATAGCCTCCCATTTTGCTTCACCAATGGGAAAATACTTCACCCGGGTATTGCTCCACAGAGAGCTGCCACTGTAACGGCGCAGATAAGTCGCCAAATTATATAAATCCTTGTCCTCCTGTCGTATCTGCTCCAGCCGCTCCTGCTGATCCGGCAAATGTACCCGGCTCTCATCTATCGCCGCCTGTATCACCCTCTGCTCCAAACGATGTCCGATATCAAAGCGCACAAACAGATATAGCAATGCCCCGAAAATCGGAAGCATTGCAATCACAATACACCAGGTTAGTTTAATCATAGGATTATCCCCGGTGTTCAATATCCATAGCATCATTACTCCGGTGATTGCCGTAACACCCCCGGATAAATAGGGTGCATAGCTGGCCAGCCGGAACATCCATTCAAACAATACAAAAAATTGTGCCAGCAAAAGCACCACAATAATCATGGTACGGCCAAAAATCACCTGGAAAATGCCTCTTTTCCCTCCCTCAAGAATCTTGGTATTCTCCATCTACTATCATCTCTCCCTTTTCATGACAGTATTGTAACATATTTATTCTAAATTGTTTCTAAAATTTATCATAAATCTTGTTCCAAGCTCCGGTTTCGACAATACCTGAATATTTCCTCCATGGGCATCCACAATCCATTTGGCAATGGACAGGCCTAAGCCCGAGCCTCCGGTACTGCCGTTACGGGCTTCATCAGAGCGATAAAAGGGCTCAAAGATATGGGTCAGCTGTTCCTCTCCGATACCGATTCCTTCGTCCTGCACCGCATAGGTAACCATGCCCTCCTGCTGCCACACGCGAAAACTGATGGTATCTCCCACAGAAGAATATTTGGCTGCATTCTGCACAAAAATTCGCACAGACTGCTTCACCATCGCCTTATCTCCGCACATCATAGCAGGAGCATTCAGGAGCGTACCCTCTTCATCCACTGCAGGCCCCATTTCCCCCAGAAATACATATTTATGCTTCTCATCTATCATCAGGGATTCTTCCCAGACCTCCCGGATTACTTCATTTAGGTCAAATACTGTATAGTGCAGGGTATTATTACCGCTTTCTCCCCTGGCCAGAAACAGCAGCTGTTCTACCAACTCCTTCATATGCTGTGCCTCATGCTTTAGGGCTTCAATGGATTCCTCCAAAATACTCTCATCCTCCTTGCCCCAGCGGTCCAGCATATTCACATATCCCTGGATTACGGAAATGGGCGTACGTAACTCATGAGAGGCGTCGGATACAAACCGGGCCTGCTGCTTTTGGCTTTCCCTCATACGCGAAAGCAAATTGTTTAACGCCACCTCGATACTGAGCAAATCCTTGTCTCCCGTGGAAATCCGAGCATCCGGTGCATCCGGAGACAAGCTTTCAATGGCATGCTCCAGGCTTTCAAATTTGGAGGTATCCAGGGGCAGGGTGCTAAGCTTCTCCGCTTTAATAGCAAGCTCATTCAGGGGCTTCAGCTTCTTACGGATATCACCGGTCTCAAACAGAGCCAAAAACAAATCCGCCACCTGTACCCCCAGCAATATCAAAAAGGGCACCACAAGATAATCCGTAAATTGGTGTACCAAATACGGATACTGCGTTCCCTCAGAATCCTCTATAATAAATTCCGTTTCCCTGTAACTTTCTATATTTTCCAGTTGCAGTCGCTGTATCTCACATCCAGCCGGCAGCTGTTGATATCTCCAATAAATGAAACTACCCGCCACCAATGCCAGAATGAGCACATCCAGCCACAGCATTCCCCAAAGCCGTTTAAACCAGAAATTCATATTGATTTTCCGGGCTATGGAGGTCATTCTCTTATTCAAATTCATACTAATTGTCCTTTATCACATATCCGACCCCGCGGACTGTCTGTATCAGCTTGATTCCGTATCTGTCATCAATCTTGGTACGCAGGTACCTTACATACACATCGATAATATTAGTCTCGCCGATATAATCATAGCCGCAGACCTCGTTCATCAGCTTCTCACGGTCCAATACGATATTTTTGTTCCGCATCAGCATACGCAACAATTCAAATTCCCGGTTGGTCAGCTCCACCGGCTCTCCATTCACCGTCACCTCATACCGGTCTTCATCCAGGACTACTCCATGTGCAGTCAGCTGATGGGTCTCTAGCTGTCCCTTCCCCCGACGCTTCAATGCTACACGGATTCTCGCCAGCAGCTCCTCAATAGCAAAGGGCTTGGTAATATAATCATCTGCTCCTGCATCCAAGCCGGATACCTTATCCATTACCGCATCCCGGGCAGTAAGCAGTATTACCGGCACATCCTTTTCCAGACGTATCCGGCGAAGCACCTCCAGTCCGTTTAACTGGGGAAGCATCACATCCAGCAATATCAAATCATAGTCTTTAGAGAGGGCCTTATCCAGACCCTCTCTACCATCAAATGCCTTCTCTACTTCGTTTCCTTCGTGTCTCAGCTCCAGCTCCACGAACCGGGCTATTTTTTCTTCATCCTCAATCAACAAAATCCTGTTTGCCATTTTTACTCCATGCTTTATTCAGCTTTATTCTGGTTCTGAAAATCGCTCTTGATATTTTCACAGGTCTCGGAAGCCTTTTCACAGAACTGATTGATATCCACGGAAGTGGACTCAAAGCCCCGGAAATAATACTTAAAGTTAAAGAACAGACCTACAATCAATAAAATCACTACCAGCTGGCAGGTAATCAATGCTGCAATCACCAGCAAAATCACGGGAACAGCCATTACCTCTTTATCAAATCTGGTCACCACAAAGCTGGTCTCACAGCCCTTCTGAATCATGGCTCCACACCATTTGAAAAATCTGCTGGCCATATCTCCGAAGGAAGTCTTCTTGCAATCCTTTTCATAGGTCTGCTGTGCCTGTTCAAACTCCTGAGAGGTATTGCCACCGGCTGTGGTGGTATAACCGCCTACGCTGTTACCCTGTACCAGTCCCAGTCTCTCCAGATATACCAGTGCATCCAGCATATCGTAGTTGCATGCCTCCAATGCCATCTTGGCATCCTCATAGGATACATTTGCTTTCTCTTTCAGCTTTTCAACCTTTTCTAACATTTCCATAATCATAATCCTTTCTGATCTCCTCTGCGTTTTTAAGATTTTGCTTTCGTGCTTCATCTTATGGTCCTATCATACAGCGTCAAAATTAATCTAAAATGCACAGAAGATTAAAATCAGATTAAAAGAATATTTAATTTCGCCTACTCTACCAATATAATGTATAAGCCTCCAAAAAACAAGGGGACAGCAAAACCATAGATAAACGGATATAAGATATTCCCCAATACAATCTCTCGGCATCCAACCATCGCGACCAAAAGTTGCAGTACCATATATACCGCCTCTATCTTAAGTAGAAAAACCAGCATCTTTTTCATGCGATAGAACTTTATGGTCTTTACCGATATGGGCAAATGCTTTAGTAGTCCATAGATTCCCATGGGCTTTTGTTTCTCGTTAAAACTCACGTAAGGAATCAAATAGAACACAGTCCCCATCCCTCCAAAATAAAATAGCATTCCCTTGGGGAAATCAGAGTCTGCAATAAATTCCTGAAAAGGAATCAGCATCATAATCCCCAGCACAAATATAAATATCCCTGTAACCATCCAATAGAACAGGTTGGAAGCACTCCAGGTAAAGAAGTCTTTATAAAACGCATCCAGCACCTTCCATTGCTTTTTTTCATAATCACTCAGTCTCATTCCCATCTGCCTCTCTTTCCTCTTTTAGCTGCGGAATGATATCCATACTCTCCCCAAAACGTACCAAGCTACCCCTCTCCAATATCCCCACATAATCAGTCTTTTGTTCCATCTCCGATTCAATATGGCTGGTCATCAGCACGGAGCATTGTCCATCCCCGATAATTCTCTGCAAAAGCCGAAAGAAATCCATCCGAAATACCGGGTCCATACCCACCGTCACTTCATCCAGCAGATATAATCTGGCATGGTGTGCCATGGCAAAGGCCATCTGGAACTTCAGCTTCTCTCCCCGGGACATTTTGCCGTAGGTCAAATTCCCGGATACCCCCATGGTCTCCATAGCCGACCTAAAAATCTCCTTGTCAAAATCCTCATAGAACCCGGAAAGTATCTCCACATTCTGTGCAGCCGTCCGTTCATTTAAAAACCTGTTTTCCTCAGACACCAAGCCGATGATATTTTTCAGCTTCCCGTCATCCTGTTTCATATCCTGTCCTGCTATTTTAATAGTCCCTTTGTATCCGGCCTTTTCCTTCATAATGTAATTCATCAGTGTGGTTTTGCCGGCACCGTTAACCCCCATGAGGCCCATAATATAACCGGCAGGCAATGCAAAACTAATATTTTGAAGCCGGAACTTTCCCCTGGTACCGGTCACTTGCTCAAAGGCTAATAATATCTCTTCCATTCTACTCTCTCTACTCCATAAATAAGGTATCTACCATTTCCTTTACTTCCTCACAGCTTAGTCCTGCTGTCTTGGCTTCCAAAAGCACTTCACTTAGACGCTTCTCCAGCATTATCAGCTGTTTTTCCTTGAGATAATCCGTATTGTATTCACAGGCATAAAAGCCCTTCCCTGCCACGGAACGGATAAGTCCCTCGTGCTCCAGTTCCTCATAGGCCCGCTTGGTGGTAATGACACTGACCCCCAAATCTGCTGCCAGACCACGGATGGAAGGCAATGCTTCTCCGGCCTCCAATTCTCCTGTGACAATGGCATTTTTTAATTGATTCACAATCTGCTCATAAATAGCCAATGTTCCCTGAGGTTGAATCGTAATCTTCATATGCTTGCTCCTGTTCTATTCTCTAACAATTACTTGCTTCGTAGGAAATAGCTCTTTCCACCGCTGCCTTCCAGCCCATCATAAAGTAGGCTGTCAAGGGGCACTCTACCAATAATACCACTGCCAGAAATACCCATTTCACCCAGGGAGCCGGTGTGGTATCCCAGCAAAGCACGCAGGCAATTCCAAAACTACACAGTATGATGCATAAGGCATCTACAATCTCCACTCCACTTCGAAGACCTGCATGTTCCAGAAGGGATCTGTTCCGCTCCTCCTCCGTCCGGCCTTTGCGCTCACTGAAACCGCATAAAAGCAATGCCAAGCATATATGATTTCCAAGTAATGCCACGCCGGACACCACATCACACAAGCCCAGTCCTATCATTCCTATCGTAAACACCACTCCCACGCTGCCGGTGAAACAAATACGAAAAACGCAGGACTGTACCACATAATCTCTTCGCTGTCTATCCGACATGGGACACAGAAACATTGCCTTGGGAAGCTCCATAGGATGCAAAAAACAGGAAATAAAACAAAAAAGGACGGGCAGGCAAATCATTTGAAAGGTCACATAATACTCTCCCTTCTCTGTAAAACCGCCGCAAAAAGGAACAATCACACCCATATAGATAATCCCAAAGCCCCCTTTCCAAAACACGTCCTTAAATTTGCTCCACCGAAAAGCCTTAAAATAGTCCCTAATAATCATCTCTCCCATTACTTACTTCTCCTCTTGGTCATAAAATACATTAATTCCTCTAATGTAGGTACCGTCACCGTCAATGCACTGTCATACTCATATCCGGGCCAATGCTTTACCAATGCCCTGGTACTGTAAGTGCCTTCCTCCACATGAATCACCTGCTCCTTGTGTACCAGCTTAATCTTGTAATTTTCTCCCGTCAGCAACCGGTATTTTTCTCGTAGTTTCTCAATATCTCCTGCAAAAACCACTTCCCCCTTTTCCAGGTAGAGAATATAGTCCGCCATCCGGTCCAAATCCTCAGTCAGATGGGAGGACAACACCACACTTCTGCTGCCGTCTGCAATAAACTTCCGTAATATTTGAAAAAATTCCTTCCGAAAACCCGGGTCAAAATTTCCCGTGGGCTCATCCAGTACCAAAAGCTTGGCATTATGGGACAGTGCAAAGGCAAACTGAAACTTCAGCTTCTCTCCTGCGGACAGCTTTTTGTATTTTCGCTGTTCCTCCAATCCAAAGCGGGCCAGATACTCCCTAAAAAGCACCTCATTATAATTCCGGTAAAATCTGCCGTACTCCCTCCCGTTTTGTAAAAGGGTCCTACTCCCATCGTACAACTCATCCAGCAGTACTACCCCTATCTCACTTAAGATTTCCGCCTCCTCCAAGGCGTACTCCTTGTCATCCACCTGAATAGTTCCTTCCATAGGCTTATACAATCCCAATAATAAGTGTAACAAAGAGGTCTTCCCTGCCCCGTTGGGTCCGATAACCCCCATAATATACCCCTTGGGTAATGTAAATGTAATATCCTTGAGCGTAAAATTCCCCAGCTTCTTGCTCACATTTTCAAATATAACCATTGCATGTTCCATTTTCTCACACTCACCTTTCTCAAATACTCCCACCCGTTTCTTTTTCTCTGTGCATGTGTATATATACATATATACAGTATATGCACGCACATGTCAATACCCAAATACAAATTTTTCCATAAAAAACGGATGCAAGAATTTTCTTCTTACATCCGCAAAAATACCTCTATGTATGCTAGCTAAAAATCACACCCTGTAGAGCAAAGCCTGCCACAAGCACCAGCAAGAGTCCTATTATCGTAGCTATCATCATCCCTGCTCTGGGATACTTAAACCGCTTAAATACCTTTATCACCTGAAAAAGTACATAACAATAAAAGAAAATAAAAGGACCGGTAGCTACTATAAAAATACTATGGGAAACACATGCCAGCACAAATATCAGTACCAGGCAATTGGCCCATATTTTTAAAAGCTCCCTTTTGGGATACCGGTTATCATACTCTCCGGTTTCCTCTTCTATCCTTTGAATCAGCATACTCATAGATTTAAAGCTAAACAAGAATCCTACTTTGATAGGCTCATTGGGATTTTCATAAAAATCTTCCATTTCATCCTCACATTCACTATCTATCGTTATTTACCTTCTGCCGCCCATATCCTCTATAGTGATATATTGCCAGAACTGCTGCCGCAAGGACTATCATAACACTAATCCACTGAGATGTCGATAAAAACAAAAATGCTCCTCTTGCTTCATCATAGCGCAAATATTCCAAGCCAAAGCGAGCCGCTCCATACAGGCCCAAATATACTTCTAAGGTATACAATGCGTCCTTTTTTCCCCTCACCCAAAGCAGGAGAATGGATATTCCCAGCAAAATCACAGCTTCCAATAATTGCACCGGAAATAAGGGGACACCCGATGGTGCCAAGCTTCCCTCTGGGAAAACCACGCTTCCAACACCCGTATAGGGCCTGCCATAACAACAGCCGGCCAGAAAACATCCGATACGTCCAAAGCCATGACAGAAGGGAATCAGAAAAATATAATGCCTGATGTACATTGCTGCATTTATCCGATGCCACCTGCCGGCTCCCAATGCCAATAACAAACCACCTATCATGCCACCGTAAAATACAAAACCGCCCTGCATGATCTGATTGAAATATTCCAACTCTAAAATCCTAGTCCAATCAATTGTTTGCCAGGAAACCAACAAATAAAGAAGCTTGGCTCCCACAAAGGCCCCCAGCAAAACATAGGCTTCTATGGTAAAGAAATCCCAGACATCATGTTGATTCTTTTTTATAAAATACAATGCGATTAAATTGGCCAAAATCACTCCTGCCGCAATCAGCAGTCCGTAGGTAGGAATCTTCCGTCCCAGAATATCTACAAACAAACACATATCCCTATCTCCAAAAAAGCTCCCGTGATAAATCACAGGAGCTTTCGCCTTTTATTATGGTTAGACAGACGCTAAACATCCCAAGCATGCAACACATCCCACGCATGCAATAAATAATATCAGGCATAAAATCAATCCAATAATGGAAAGAATAAAGCCTGCAGTGCCCATGCTCTTCTGTTCGGGCAGTTTTCTTGCTTGAGCACCTAAAATAATACCTACTATCGCAAGAATAATCCCAAGCCATCCCAAACTACCGGTAAAGAATATGCCGATTACAATAGAAATAATACCTAATACCAATGAAGCAACACCCATGAGTATTACCCTCCTCATCTATTTTTTACTATATACAATATATAAAGAATACTTAATTCTGTCAATATATATGTATTTTCTTACTACAATCTGTCATTTCCCGAAAATATGCCAATAAATATCAACTTTCTACATATCGAGTTCACTTTAAGGCCGTTCTTATTATTATCTTTACAGTTCATACAAGAAGCCCGAAGTATTCTGCTCCGGGCCTCTCTGCATAAAAAAGGGGAAGGTATGCATACTCCTTATCCCTTTACAGCACCTGCCACCACGCCTTCGATAATGTATTTTTGGCAACAGAGGTAGAATACTATAATAGGAATAATGGACAAAACTAATAGTGCCATCAGAGAGCCATAATCCTTGGCTCCGTAAGAACCCATCAGGTACTGAACCGCAACGGGGATGGTCTTATAAGGTGTAGAAACACCGATTACCAGGTACGGCAGTAGATAATCATTCCAAATCCACATGGCATTCAGAATTGCCACCGTAATCACCGTAGGCTTCAAAATTGGAAGCACTACCCGGAAGAAGGTGATCAGCGGATTGCATCCGTCAATCATTGCAGCCTCTTCTATTTCCAAAGGAATACTCTTCACAAAACCACAAAACATAAATACCGAAAGTCCTGCACCAAATCCCAAATATAATACAATCATGCCTAAGGGATTATTCAGCTTCAACATGTCTGCCAGCTTGGACATGGTAAACATAATCATCTGAAAGGGTACCACCATAGAAAATACAAAAGCAAAATAAAGCATTTCAGAGCTTTTGCTTTTCACTCGGGTAATATACCATGCCGTCATGGAAGTGAATAACACAATCGCCAGCACGGAAAATACCGTGATAAAGGCAGTCCAACCAAAGGCTGAGAAAAATCCCGTTTTATCAATACCCTGAACATAGTTTTCCAGTCCTACAAACAGCTCCCCAGTGGGCAATGCAAAGGGATTGTCACTGATATACAACTTACCCTTAAAGGAATTCATCAGCACGAAGAAAATGGGCACCAAAAATACGATTACCAAACAGCAAAGCAGTCCAAACACAAACCCCTGCTGTATTTTTCTTTTTCTCTGCATCAGCTTTCCACCTCCTTACGTCTTGTGAGCACCAACTG
>JAFUKS010000168.1 GCA_017473445.1 Lachnospiraceae bacterium | reverse complement strand
GACGATAGAAAGTGATTTCACCGGGAGCGATATCACCTTCCAAAGTACCCTGGGTAACCTCTTCAGGCAGGTTTCTAGCCATAATCTTCTGATATCTCATCTCACAGAATGCCAGCTTGGAAGAACAGGTATTACCACAATGGAATCCCATGAAGGTATCCTTATGGGTGTAATCGAACTTGCCTTCGATAGACTCTTTGTACATATCAGCAGGTACGGAGTTGTTGATGTCAAGCAGGGTAACTGCATCCTGAGTTACACAAGTACCGATAAACTCGGACAGTGCGCCGTAGATATCTACTTCACAGGATACGGGGATACCCATACCGGTCAGACGGCTGTTTACATAGCAAGGTACGAAACCGAACTGGGTCTGGAATGCAGGCCAGCACTTACCAGCGATAGCAACATACTCCTTGCAACCCTTGTGAGCTTCTACCCAGTCAAGTAAGGTTAACTCGTACTGAGCCAGTCTCTCTAATACTTCAGGCTTCTTATTGCCTGCGCCAAGCTCAGCTTCCATTTCCTTAACCTTTGCAGGGATTCTCTCGTCGCCTGCATGGTTCTTGAATGCTTCGAACAGGTCTAACTCAGAGTTCTCTTCGATTTCAACGCCTAAGTTGTACAGCTGCTTAATAGGAGCGTTACAAGCCAGGAAGTTGGAAGGTCTGGGACCAAAGGAAATAATCTTTAAGCTCTTCATACCAACGATAGCTCTTGCCATAGGTACGAACTCATGAATCATATCTGCACATTCCTCAGCAGTACCTACAGGATACTCAGGGATATATGCCTTTACATTACGCAGCTTCATAGCGTAGCTTGCGTTCAGAACGCCACAGTAAGCATCGCCACGGCCATCCATCAGGTCGTTCTGGCTCTCTTCTGCAGCTGCACAAATCATTGCAGGGCCATCGAAAATCTGAACCAATAAGGTCTCAGAAATCTCGGGACCGAAGTTGCCCAGATATACGCACATTGCGTTACATCCCTGCTCCTTCAGATCCTTAGCAGCCTGTACAGCCTGTACTTCGCTCTCTACGATACAGATAGGACACTCATAGATGTCATCCATACCATACTTATCAGCATAAGCCTTAACTAATGCTTTTCTTCTGTTTACAGATAAGCTCTCAGGGAAACAGTCACGGCTTACTGCAACAATACCAATTTTTACTTTAGGTAAATTAATCATGGGGTAAATCCTCCTTAAAATATGTGAAATTTAATAATTTCCTATGTGTACGATTACTCGTTTACATTCAGGTTCTTGCCCTTTAAGCCTAAGAAGCTGCCTGCATCCAGACCGCCCTCAGCGTGGCCGATTAACCATTTGTTTACAGCAGTAATCAGTGCATCCTCATTGGGTGCGCTGCCATCAGCAGCTACAGCAGTGTGCTTGGTGGTTAAAGGATAGTTGGTGCCCTTAGGTAACACGATAGCTACCTGGAAACCATTACCGTCCACTCCGCAGGGTGCGTAGTGAAGAGTAGTAGCATATACTTCTGCTGCAGTACCTGCAGGAAGTAAGAATGCCTCAACCTTTGCGGTGTCATAAGTAAAGTCAGCCTCTACATCTGCCAGGGTACCCAGCATCAGAATAGCATCGGTAGCAGCCACATTGATTTCAGAATCTCTGTGATACTCCAGTGCATTCAGCATGCAGTTATGACCGTTACAATAACCAATCTGAATAGGCATCTCACCATAGGTTACTTCGCTCAGAGCCTTCATTGCGGAGGTAGCTTCCAGCTCAGCTACGCTGGGCTCATATACAACACCTTCGGGAACGGGGGTCTTCTTCAGAGCTTCTACCAATTCAGTGAAATCTACATTATCGATTACTTTTCCGTACTTTTTGAAAGCAGGATCATTTACTGATAAAATCTTCATCCCTTTATTTCCTTTCTAAAAATTATTTTGTAATAATGTCAAATACGGGCTTGCAAGCAGGATAAATCTCCTTGAACTGTGCATAACGCTCATCGTACTTAGCAACCAATTCGGGATCGGGCTCTACAGTGTCCACGATCTTTACAATCTTAGCAGCTACTTCTTCTACGGACTTGTATTCGCCGCAAGCTACTGCTGCCAGCATAGCGCCACCCAGAGCAGGACCTTCCTCGCTCTCGATTACATCTACCTTCAGATTCAGGATATTGGCAACCATCTTCTTCCACAGGGGGCTCTTTGCACCACCACCGCAGATCTTGGTGCGCTCCAGCTTGATACCTAAGCTCTTAGCTACTTCTAAGGAATCACGCAGTGCAAATGCAACGCCTTCCAGAACAGCCTGGGTCATATCCTCTCTGGTAGTATCCATGGTCATACCGATAAAGGTAGCTCTTGCGTTAGGATTGTTATGAGGGGAACGCTCACCCATCAGATAAGGCAGGAAGTATACATGGTTCTCACCTAACTTCTCAATACCCTTCTGCTCTGCAGGGTAATCCTTGGTGCGGATGATTTCGTCCATCCACCACTTATTACAGGAAGCTGCGCTCAGCATACAACCCATCAAGTGATATTTGCCATCAGCATGCGCGAAGGAATGCAATGCATTGTACTTGTCCACGCCGAAGTTCTTGGAGGAAATGAAAATGGTTCCGGAGGTACCCAGGGAAATATTACACATATTGTCACCTACAGTACCGGTACCAACTGCTGCTGCCGCATTATCGCCGGCACCTGCAGCTACCACTACATTGTGGGGGATACCCAGTTCATCAGCGATAGCAGGCAATACAGTACCCACTGCCTCATAGCTCTCGTAGCACTTAGCCAGCTGGGACTCGTTGATACCACAGATATCGCACATTTCCTTGGACCACTTACGATTCTTTACATCGAAAATCAGCATACCGGAAGCATCGGATACATCAGTACAATGTACGCCGGTCAGCTTGTATGCAATATAGTCCTTGGGAAGCATAATCTTCTCAATCTTTGCAAAGTTCTCGGGCTCCTTGTTCTTTACCCAGAGAATCTTGGGAGCAGTAAATCCGGTAAAGGAAATATTAGCAGTGTACTCAGACAGCTTCTCCTTACCGATGACATCGTTCAGGTAGTCACACTCCTCAAAGGTTCTACCATCGTTCCACAAAATAGCGGGACGAATTACGTTGTCCTCTTTATCCAAAATAACAAGACCGTGCATCTGGCCGCCAAAGCTGATACCTGCTACCTGGCTCTTGTCTGCATCCTTAATCAGTTCCTTAATACCCTCCATGGTCTGTGCATACCAATCTTCAGGCTTCTGCTCGGACCAGCCGGGATGGGGGAAATACAAAGGATATTCCTTGGAAACGATATTCCTGATGTTTCCTTCACCGTCCATCAACAGTAACTTTACTGCGGATGTACCTAAATCGATACCGATATATAACATATGTATGTTACCTCCCTAAAAAATTATGTATAGTTTCACTATACACACTACCTATGATTGTACTGAATTTTTGACAAAAAATCAAGTAGACAATAGAAAAGTCGGTGGGAAAGTTCAACACTTTTCCACCGACCCTAAAAAAAGCTTCTATTCTGCTTATATACGGATGATTTCATCCACCCGGTCACCTACCAACTGAAAGTTTCATTTGTTCGACAAATTGGAATTGTAGAAGTTATGCCCGACTAATATTAGTGTATGCATTTTGCAGTCGGGTATCAATTAGTTCAATCCCCCGACCGAATCATATTTTCCTTTAGCTTAGTCGGGTACCCAACATTAGAAATACCCGACCGGAACAGAAAAATATACATAGCAGTCGGGCAGGAACCAATTTTTGTTCCCGACTAAATCTGTTGGCTCTTATATTTAGTCGGGGAATTGCTATATTGTCGGTTCTACAACTTCCAATATGTAGAACAGTTAGAAAAACTACAAGTTTTTCCACTTCTTCTTTCGCTTATTAGACCTCTTATCAAATGTATTCAAAAATTCCCTGAATAGCATCAGATACATTGATCATTTCTGCAATTGGCAAACTATCTACTTTCTTATATCCTCGGACAGACATATCCAACAGCGCAAGTTTTTCACACTGTATATAACCTTGATTGTCTTCCGTCGCCATCCATATATGAAGTGGTCCGGGAATGGAATTAGTGATAATTGGACATCCTATTATTTCACCACTGGAATTAAAGAAATCCTTACTAACTACTAATACGGGATGTTTTATTTTTTCAATTTTAAGAATATCTCCTTGATGCAGCAATTCCATTACCATACCTCTCTTCCGACAGGTTCACCCCAATCATATTCACCATCCAGCATTAACTTTCCATCAAACTCAGCCGCCCGTTCTTCCAATGTTTTATGGCGAAAAGGTTTCATTAAAGTAATTACCCCATTCGATACTGTGACATCTAAAATCTCATTCAATGCAATCCCTGCACTTTTCAATACCTCTTTTGGTAATCTGATTCCTTGACTATTACCCCATTCTTTTACTTGTGCTTGCATCTAAAAACCTCCTCATGTTTAGTATATACATAGTATATACTAAACAATGGGAAATATCAATTTATTTTCCTCAAAGTACTCATTAATCAGCAGTAATGTCTTGTATTCCCTCTGATTCCATGCCTTTGCACCCTCTTTATTCAGCATCTTTCGATTCTTTTCCAATGCTTCATCCATTGTATACAGAACTTGCCTGAATCCGTGTCTTTTCTCATTCTCCGTATAGTCACATAATCCTTGTTCCGGATATACGTCGCAAAAATAAAGGCGGCTGAATTGATGCCATATCATTGGTTCGTGAGTAGATAATCGCTTCTCTTCAATTTCCCCAAAGGGTACAATTGTTTCCAATTTTACATTATACCCGGTTTCTTCTTTTACTTCCCGTACCAATGCATGATAATCGTCTTCGTCAGGATCTATCCCACCACCGGGAAGTTTCACTTCGCCGAAATTATCTTCTATCATTAATAACTTTCCTTCAATAAAGATGATACCCCTTACCGCTACCCGATAAATCTCCGCCAAATCCGGCGCATAATTTTTCTCGTCCATTATAAGTATTTTATCCATAGTATCTCCTCTCACAGTTAGAGTGTTTTTCTATATCTATCATATCATCTTTATTCTTTACTTTCTTGACTTTTTGAATATTGGTAACTCAAAAAGAGCCGGAGCACTTTTCAATGCTCCGGCCCGATTCATATGCCTCAATCCAATATTCTTTTATGTATAGGAAACCCACACGGTCATTTCTCCCTCGCCGCGGTTATTCCATGCATAATAGGGCAGGAAGGTGAGCTCCGCAGCTTCGCTGCCGGGTTCTTTAAATGTATGGTAAAGAGCACCATAACCCTTTGCCTCCTTATCCATCTTCTCCGTTGTATCTTCGGACTGTCTGCTGCCGGGTACCTTCAATAGTACCACCTCATGTCCCAATTCTGCATTTTTCACCAAACGGATGGTACCCACAGTATCCAGCAAGGCTTCCTTTTTCACGGAAAGCAGTTGCAGATTCTTGCCATTATCGGCTTCCTCCATGCAATAGCAGATGGGGCCTCTCAGCAGTGCTACCTTACCTTGATTTTCTCTTACCTGTGTATGGCTTGCCACCGCACATACGGGCATGGGCATATCCAGAGTCAGACTGTCTCCATCTTGCCAAATTCCCTGCAAATACAGATATCCCTGCTCCATCCATACAGAAAGAGTGTCCTCTTTTCCAGCAAGAGTTGCCTTCCCTCCTGCAAGCTTTACTTTAAGGGAACCGGCGTCTTTACGGCTAACAGTAATCTCTACCTGCTCTTCCACCGTCCATCCGGGAATGCGGAAGGCAAGGGTATGCTGCACAGGTTGCTCCCCATGAAGCTGCACCTTTACCGTACCATCCCAGGGCATGCCCGCCTGTACTTCCATCTCCATCAGCCTCTTTTGGATGTCACGGGTACGCTGTGCCGGGTCATACAAATCTGCCTCAAATTGCACCCCGCTACCTACGTACAGATGGGTATATAGGGTATCATTTCCCACAGTATAAATATAGGAGCCTAAAGAGGATACCATACGGGCAATATTGGGAGGACAGCAAGCACAGCCAAACCACTTCTGGCGGTTGCTCTTTACATGCCACTTCCGCTCATCCCGGGCACAGGCCAAAGGATTTACTTCCAGAGGGTTTACATAGAAAAAGCTCTTGCCATCCAGTGCCATACCCGCCAGCACCGTATTATACAATGCCAGCTCCATTACGTCTGCATATCTGCGGTCTGCCTCTATCTCCAACATTCTGCGGGCAAAAAATACCAATCCGATAGCTGCACAGGTCTCGGAATAAGCCGTATCATTAGGCAAATCATAGGGGAAGGAAAAGGCCTCTCCCATATGGGTGCCACCGATACCACCGGTAATATACAGCTTATTATCTGCAATGCTGTCCCACAGTCTGCGGCAAGCCTGATACAACTCCTCATCCCCGCGGATACGGGCCACATCGGCCATACCACTGTACAGATACACCGCTCTCACCGCATGGCCTACTGCCTCGTCCTGCTCCCGCACCGGCTTATGGGCCTGATGATAATAGTCCTGACGTCCGAAATCATCGGGCGTGCCGTGATATTCCCGGCCTTCATGAAGAGTCAAGGCCTTCTGCTCTTCACCAAAATAGTAGGGTCTGGTACCTCTCTGGTCGATAAAGAAGCTGCTGAGATTCAGATATTTCATATCCCCTGTAACCTCATACAGACGCACCAATGCCATTTCTGCAATCTCATGTCCCGGATAACCCTTGCATTTTCCGTCCTCGGGGCCGAAATACTCGCAAATAAAATCACCGTATCTGCGAGCCGCATTCAGTAGCTTGTCCTTGCCGGTGGCCTGATAATATGCTACTGCACCTTCCACCAGATGTCCGAAGCAATACAGCTCGTGATGGTCTCTCAGATTGGTAAAAATCCGGTCCATACCATTGATGATATAGTAGGTATCCAGATAACCGTTTTCTGCCTGGGCAGCGCACACAATGTCTATCGCTTCATCTGCTATTTTTTCCAATTCTGCATCAGGATGCACCGTCAGGGAGTATCCCACCGCTTCTATCCACTTGGCAAAATCGCTGTCCTGGAATACAAAGCCGTAGAATTTATCATCCTCCATGCCCTTTACCGGGTCCGGCAGGGCATTAAAGCCACGGAAGGAATATACGGGAGGCACAAAATCCTTCTTTTCCCGTTTTTCCTTCATGAGTCTCCCTGCCACCTTGAAATTACGCATGCAAAAGCTGGGGGCCGCATCGGGAACCCGGTCATTTAAGGCTTCCCATTGATAAGGAATTACTTCCTTACTCACCAGCTCCTG
>JAFUKS010000167.1 GCA_017473445.1 Lachnospiraceae bacterium | reverse complement strand
TATTTGTATCCGGCGGTCCCATGCTGGCAGGACGTATCGATGGTCACAAGACCAGTCTTTCCAGTATGTTTGAGGCAGTTGGTAGTGTTGCTGCCGGTACTATGACTATGGAAAAGCTTTGTGAATATGAGGAAAAGGCTTGTCCCAGCTGTGGTTCCTGTTCCGGTATGTATACCGCTAATTCCATGAACTGTCTGACCGAAGCAATTGGTATGGGCTTAAAGGGGAATGGTACTGTTCCTGCGGTATATTCTGAGAGAATCCGTCTTGCAAAGCATGCGGGTATGAAGATTATGGAACTGGTAGAAAAGGATATTAAGCCTCGCGATATCATGACGGAAAAAGCATTTATGAATGCATTAGTAGTGGACATGGCACTGGGCTGCTCTACCAACTCCATGCTGCACTTACCTGCTATAGCAAAGGAAGCAGGCGTGGATTTAAATTTAGATATTGCCAATGATTTATCTGCAAAAACTCCTAATCTGTGTCATTTGGCACCTGCAGGTCCTACTTATATGGAGGATTTGAATGAGGCCGGTGGTGTTTATGCAGTTATGAATGAGCTGACCAAGAAAAATCTGTTGAATTTGGATTGTATGACCGTAAATGGTACTACCATTGGTGAAAATATCAAGAATTGTGTAAATAGAAATCCTGAGGTTATCAGACCTGTTGAGAATCCTTATTCTGAAACCGGCGGAATCGCTGTTTTAAAGGGCAATCTGGCTCCTGACGGCGGTGTGGTAAAGCGTTCTGCAGTTGTTCCTGAAATGATGGTACATGAAGGCCCTGCACGAGTATTTGAATGTGAAGAAGATGCCATTGCAGCTATTAAGGGTGGTAAGATTGTATCCGGTGATGTAGTGGTAATCCGAAATGAAGGCCCTAAGGGTGGCCCCGGTATGAGAGAGATGCTGAATCCCACCTCTGCTATTGCAGGTATGGGCCTTGGTTCCTCCGTAGCACTGATTACAGACGGCCGTTTCTCCGGTGCATCCCGTGGTGCTTCCATTGGTCATGTATCTCCCGAAGCAGCGGTAGGGGGACCTATTGCCTTGGTACAGGAGGGTGATATCATCCGTGTGAATATTCCTGAAAACAAACTGGATATGCTGGTTTCCGAGGAGGAACTGGCCAAGAGACGGGCTGCATGGAAGCCTCAGCTGAAAGAAGTATCCGGTTATTTGGCTCGTTATCGTGAGTTGGTTACCAGCGGTAACAGAGGTGCTGTTTTAGAGGTTCCCGGTAAGAACTAACAGCATGGAAAGACACATGAGAAAGAAATGCAGGAGGATGTAGTGTAATGCAGTTAAACGGTTCCGAAATCGTTGTAGAATGTTTAAAGGAGCAGGGCGTAGATACTGTTTTCGGTTATCCCGGAGGTACTATTCTTAACATCTATGATGCTCTGTATAAATATAGTGGAGAGATACGCCATGTATTGACCAGCCATGAGCAGGGAGCTGCTCATGCAGCTGATGGTTATGCCCGTGCCACCGGTAAGGTAGGTGTGTGCATGGCTACCAGTGGCCCCGGTGCTACCAATCTGGTAACCGGTATTGCTACCGCATATATGGACTCTGTACCCATGGTTGCAATTACTGCAAATGTAAATTTGCCGTTACTTGGCAAGGATACCTTTCAGGAGGTGGATATTGCGGGTGTGACAATGCCCATTACCAAGCATGGTTTTATCGTAAAGAATGTGGAAATTTTAGCTGATACTATTCGTAAGGCGTTTGATATTGCCCGTAGCGGCAGACCCGGTCCTGTGCTGGTGGATATTACCAAGGATGTGACAGCAGCAGTATGTGAATATACTCCTATGGAGCCTCAGTTGAAGCCTGTAGTAAATAAATGCACGGATGCAGATATGGAACAGGCGTTAGCGCTGATTCAGCAGGCCAAGAAACCCTTCATCTATTTAGGTGGCGGTGCAATTATTTCCGGTGCCTCTGAGGAAGTGGCACAGTTTGCAGAATTAATCGATGCGCCTGTGTGCGATACATTAATGGGAAAGGGTGCTTTTGACGGCAAGAGTCCCAGATATACCGGTATGATTGGTATGCATGGTACCAAAACCTCCAATTTAGGTGTGAGTCAGTGTGATTTACTGATTGCATTGGGAGCCAGATTCTCCGATCGTGTACTTGGTAATCCCAAGAAGTTTGCAGAGAATGCCAAGATCATACATATTGATATTGATGTGGCAGAAATCAACAAAAATGTCAGAGCCGATGCAGCATTGGTAGGAGACTTAAAGAGCATTTTACAAACCCTAAATACCAAGCTTACCAAACAGGAGCACAAGGAGTGGATGGCTGAAATCGCTGCATTAAGGGAGCGTTATCCGTTGAAATACGAGAATGACAGATTATCCTGTCCTTATGTAATTGAGGAATTGGACCGTCTGACCGAGGGGAAAGCAATTATTACTACAGATGTAGGTCAGCATCAAATGTGGGCTGCGCAATATTATAAATATACAGAGCCCCGTACCTTCTTATCCTCAGGTGGTTTAGGTACCATGGGATATGGTTTGGGTGCTTGTATCGGTGCCAGCTTAGGACGTCCTGACAAGAAATGTATCAATATTGCAGGAGATGGCTGTTTCCGTATGAATATG
This sequence comes from Lachnospiraceae bacterium, assembly GCA_017473445.1. Lineage (GTDB taxonomy): Bacteria > Bacillota > Clostridia > Lachnospirales > Lachnospiraceae > Acetatifactor. Next base: position 2,644 of record JAFUKS010000167.1, on the reverse strand, counting down.
AATGAATTGGCAACCGCCAGCAGGTATAACATTCCTTTGATTCAGGTAGTGATTAATAATCATGTATTGGGAATGGTAAGACAGTGGCAGACCTTGTTTTATGACCATCGTTATTCCCAGACGGTATTAAATGATAAGGTTGATTTCTGCAAGGTAGCAGAAGGATTGGGCTGTATGGCTATCCGTGTAACTACCAAGGAGGAAGTAGAGCCTGCAATCAAGAAAGCGTTAGAAGCCAATGGACCTGTATTGATTGAATGCATGATTCAGGAAGATGATAAAGTATTCCCTATGGTGCCTGCGGGTAAGCCCATCAGTGAAGTATTTGATGGAGACGATTTATAGGTATATATCCTATGAAAAAGAAGATTAAAAGATTTTTTCTTTTATTTCCTTTTGTAATTTTAATAGTAATATTTCTTTATTGCATGTTGGTGTTTTACTTTCGGGACAGCTTTGGACCAAATACTTGGATTAATGGTATTTATTGTACCGGGCAGTCGGTGGAAGCAATACACCAACAGCTTTCCAAGGATTTGGGGACTCCTGCAGTGACAGTAAAGGGCTTCGATGGGAAAGAATATTTTCTGGAAGGGGCACAGATAGCTCTGGAATATGATTTTGCCACACCAATTTACAGTCATTTGCAGAAGTTGAATCCCTTTATGTGGTTTCTGAACACTTTGGAAGGAACCAGTCTGGAAATTCAGCCTCTTATTTTGTATGATGTTGATTTATTGCAAGCAAAATGGGAAGCATTCCCCTTTGTGGCAGAAGAATTGGCACGGGAATATAGTGCCCGCATTATGCTGGGGGAAAATGGATATGAATTGGTGGACGGTTATCATAATCGATATGATTTAAGGTATGCCTTTGATACATTGGTGGCTCAGATAGAAAGTGGCAGCAATTATATTGATTTATCCTTTATTGAAAATGATTTGGCAGTGCCTGTGGGAGACGAATACGAGGATACTTTGGCATTATGGGAGAAGGTGGCACTTTTTCAGTCCACAGGAATCATTTATGATATGGGAGATGAACAAATCCCCTTGGCAGGAGCTATTTCATCTGCCTTTATAATGAAGGATGGAGAAGACTTTGTACTGGATAAGGAAGGAAATCTGGTAGTTGATGAGGATGAAATTGCTGCATTTGTAACAGAGCTGGCAGGAGCTTACGATACCTATGGAATGGATCGTAATTGGACCACCTATGATGGACGGGAAATTATTGTTCCCAAGGGGACCTATGGCACAAAACTGAATCAGAAACAGGAGCTGGCCTTTATTAAAAAGAATTTAGCTTCCAAGGATACGTTGGTACGTATTCCTAAATATACCAAAGAAGCCTATGTACGGGGGAAGGATGACATCGGTGATACTTACATTGAGATTGATATGTCAGCCCAAAAGCTTTTGGTATTTCAACAGGGAGAAAAAACCATTGAAACAGATATTGTTACCGGTAATATGAAAAAGAAATGGGATACTCCTGATGGTATGTATTATGTATATGCAAAGCAACGTAATCGTACATTAAAGGGAGAAGGTTATGAATCCTTTGTAAAATACTGGATGCCGGTGAATCAGGGAATTGGTCTTCATGATGCCAGCTGGCGTAAGAAGTTCGGCGGAGATATTTACCTAAAGGATGGGTCCCATGGCTGTATTAATATCCCTAAGGCCACAGCAGCGGAGATTTATGAAATCGTCGAAGTGGGTATGCCGGTAATCATGTATTATTGATGAAATAAATTTTTTTGAAAATAATTTAACAATTTAGTTGACTAAAGAGCTTGAAAAGATTATTCTATACCTATGTTTAAAAAGGATTTTCTATTTTAAACGGAAATTCGTAATGATAAAAGATTTTTTAGGAGGATTATGAAATGGCAAGAGTGTACAATTTTTCAGCCGGCCCCGCAGTGTTACCTGAGGAAGTGCTGAAGGAAGCTGCAGAAGAAATGATGGATTATAAGGGAACCGGCATGTCCGTAATGGAGATGAGTCATCGTTCCAAAGCATATGAAACCATTATTAAGGAAGCAGAAGCTGATTTGAGAGAGCTGATGAATATTCCTGATAATTACAAAGTATTATTTCTTCAGGGTGGCGCAAGCCAGCAGTTTGCAATGATTCCTATGAACCTGATGAAGAATAAGGTGGCTGATTATATTGTAACCGGTCAGTGGGCAAAGAAGGCATATCAGGAAGCTGCTATGTATGGTAAGGCAAATAAGATTGCTTCCTCTGAGGATGCAACCTTCTCCTATATTCCCGATTGCTCCGATCTTCCTATTAGCGAAGATGCTGATTATGTATATATTTGCGAGAACAATACCATTTACGGTACCAAATTTAAGACCCTTCCTAATACCAAGGGTAAGACTCTGGTATCCGATGTATCCAGCTGTTTTTTATCTGAGCCTGTAGATGTAACCAAGTATGGTGTTATCTATGGTGGTGTTCAGAAGAATATCGGACCTGCAGGTGTTGTTATTGTTATTATCAGAGAAGATTTGATTACAGAAGATACACTTCCCGGAACACCTACTATGCTGAAATATAAGATTCATGCTGATAATGATTCTTTATATAATACACCTCCTGCTTACGGAATTTATATTTGTGGTAAAGTATTT
>JAFUKS010000012.1 GCA_017473445.1 Lachnospiraceae bacterium | reverse complement strand
CCGCCAAATTTTACTACCTTTGCCATTGTTCTATCCAAACCTTTCTGTTTCTGTAATTTATAATCTGCTTACTGCCACTCTTTCGACGACAGCATTCTTTTCATTCAGGATTATTCCAACTCCAGGAATTTATCAATCAATTTATGACCCTGCGCCACAAAATTACCGCTTACCTTTGCTTCCGCTTCATTATAATTCCAAGCATTCTTCTGTTCCTTGGTACTATCATAGAGCATATAGGGCACATTATCGGAGGTATGGGTACGCACACAAATGGGCGTGGGATGATCCGGCAATACCAGCATCCTAAAATCTACTCCTGCTGCCTGAAGCTTCGCTACGGTGGGGCCGATTACCTTTTCATCCAGGTACTCAATAGCCTGAATTTTTCGCTCCAAGCTGCCCTGGTGTCCCATTTCATCGGGAGCCTCCACATGGATATAGGCAAAATCATAGCCATCCTCACAAAGAGACTTTACAGCTGCCTCCACCTTGCCCTCATAATTGGTATGCAGACCACCGTTGGCCCCTTCTACCAGTGCTACGCCCATACCGGCACCAACAGCTATACCCTTCAGCAAATCTACTGCGGATACAATCATGCCCTTCTTCCCGGTCTTTTCTTCAAAAGAACTAAGCATGGGCTTGGTACCTGCTCCCCAGAACCAGCAGCAGTTAGCAGGATTCAGTCCCTGTCTTTTACGTTCTACATTAATGGGATGATTTACCAGAATGTCATAGCTTTTACGCATCATTTCCTTCAAAGCCGCATCTTGGGGCAAATACTGTCCAATGACTCTGCCAAGTACATCATGGGGAGGAGTCAGCTCCACCACCTGCCCCTGATTCCAAATCAGACAATGACGATAGCTGGTACCTACATAAAACTGATAGGTCTCATTGGCCAGCTCCTTCATCACCTCATTTAACAGTACCGCACAATCTTCTGTACTGATTTCAGAAGCACTGTGGTCAATAATGGTCTTTTCCTCGAAGGGCACATCCTCCTCGGAAATGGTAACAATATTACAACGGATGGCTACATCCGTATCCTTCATAGGTACTCCGATGCTCAATGCCTCCAGGGGAGAACGACCGGAATAATATTTCTTGGGGTCATAGCCCATTACAGACAGATTGGCTGTGTCTGAACCGGGATTCATACCATCGGGAATAGTATGTACCATACCCACCTCAGATAATTTACTGAGACGGTCCATATGGGGAGTCTTGGCATACTCCAGGGGAGTCTTGCCGCCGATTTCCGCTATGGGCTCATCTGCCATACCATCACCTAAAACAACTACATATTTCATGCTCAGTTTCCTCTCATTTCATCTATATCAGCAGAAGGGCAATTCCACTTCCGCCCTTGCCTTTTTCACAATGCAATCGGCTTCTATGCCAGACGAATCTTGCCAAGTAACGCGCTACCTAATGCCGCACACTTTTCTGCACAAGCCTTTTCGCTCACAGGAGCTGTGATGTAAGCTGTATCTGTTCTGTCTGCCACTACCACTTCCTTAGCACCGGGGAATGCGGTCAACACTGCATCCGCTGCGGACTTCTCTACACGCAGGAAGAAGCTTCTCTCCACATTGTCAACAGAGGCAAACTTCGCATCTTGATTCTCCCAGTAGCAAGGAAGGGGGCGTCCCATATTGCGGGCACAATCAATCACATCTGCCACCACTGCACTGGCGGTAGCCAGTTTTCCTGCACCTTTACCATAGAACATTGCATCTCCCAACATATTGCCGGTTACCAGAATACCATTAAATACATCATTAACCATAGCAAGGGGATTCTCTTTACTTATCATACAAGGGGTTACCATTGCCAACACCTCATCCTCAGATACCGGCTTGGCACTGGCCAGCAATTTGATGGTCATATCTGCTGCCTTGGCATATACAAAGTCATCCGCGGTAATACGGGTAATACCTTCTGTAAATACCTGCTCCGAATCCACATTCTTACCCATCATCAAGGATGCCAGAATAGCAATCTTTCTGCGGGCATCATAGCCCTCCACATCTGCCTCAGGGTTACGCTCCGCATATCCCAGCTCCTGTGCTTCCTTCAATACAGTCTCAAAGTCCGCACCGACTCTTTCCATCTTGGTCAGAATATAATTGGTAGTACCGTTTAAAATACCGGTAATCTGTTCAATCTTCTCTGCAGTAAGACAATCATTGATGGGTCTGATAATGGGAATGCCGCCACCTACGCTTGCTTCAAAACGATAGTTACAGTCGTTTGCCTTGGCAATCTGCAACAGCTCAGGACCATGCTTTGCCACCAGTTCCTTATTGGAGGTACACACGCTCTTTCCCTTTTCCAATGCCTTCTTGGTATATTCGTATGCCGGCTTTACGCCTCCCATGGTCTCACATACAATCTTGACCTCCGGGTCATCCAGAATCACATTCATATCGTGAACCACTTTTGCTTCATGAGGATCACCGGGGAAATCCCGTAAATCCAGAATATATTTCACATTCAGTTCATTTCCTGCCTTCCGATTAACCGCTGCTTTATTCTCTTCTATTACCTCTACTACACCGCTTCCTACAACGCCGTATCCTAATACCGCTACCTGAATCATTCCTTTGTCCTCACTATTCTTTTGCTAATATTTTTACGTGATGCATACCCTTCTGGTTTTCCATCTCCTCAATCATTTGTGACACATCCGTATGCTCCAATATCTGGATACTGATACTTAGGGATGCCACCCCATTGATAGGGATACTTTGATGGATGGTCAGGATATTTCCGCCATAAGCTGCTATAATCTTCAGTACATCTGACAAAAGTCCCGGTTCATCATCCATTTGAAAAGTCAGTGTAATGGTAGTCCCTTGGGAATTGTCATGAAACTGGAAAATATCATCCTTATACTTATAAAAAGAACTACGGCTGATTCCCACTGCATCTACTGCTTCCTGGATATTCAGCACCTTTTCTGTCTCCAACAGTTCCTTGGCCTCCACTACCTTAAGCAAAACCTCCGGCACTGCTTTGCGACGCACCACATAATACTTTGTTGGTTCCTTCATATAGCCTCACATTCTGCCCCCGGGGGCTTTCAAACACCAACAGTTACTTCCTTGTCTGTTTTTCTCAGACGGACACTTGTGTGTCGTTGAGGGATATTTTAGCACAGTAAATCGTCAAAAACAATATAAATTTTGCACTTAATTCAGTACAAAAGAAGAGGTCCTTTGGTAAAAATGCCAAAGGACCATATAAGTCTCCTATATATAAATCATTTTGCTTTCTTATGCAATGTCATCCATCTGCGCAGTGTACAAGCGATAATAATATCCCTTTTGTGCCATCAACTCCTCATGGTTTCCGCATTCTACAATACCGCCCTGATCCACATACATGATTTTATCGCAGTTCTTAATAGTAGAAAGTCTGTGAGCAATGATGAAGGATGTTCTGCCTTCCAACATGGCATTCAGCCCCTGCTGCAAAGCCCTTTCTGTCTGCACATCAAT
>JAFUKS010000166.1 GCA_017473445.1 Lachnospiraceae bacterium | reverse complement strand
ATTATGACATATGAATGGACAAAATTCAATTTCAAGAAGGAGATATAGAATGTCCCAAATAAACGAATGGCTGAAAACGAATAAGATAAGGGTATTAATCGGAATAGGACTATTTCTTTTTGAACTGGTAGTTTGTGTATGGCCTGTGGGATTGGGTTATCATTATAAAAAGCTGCTTGTACTCATAAGTGCATTGACCTGTTTAGGGATTGTGATACGGATACCGGAGCGTTTTAAAGCTTGGGTACTTGTATTAAGTGCAATAGCAGCCCCCGGGCTTGTGATTTATTGGCTGGAGCGTATGACCGAGCAATTGACGGATATATCCCCCAAAGCGATTTTTTATAATATGGTCATTGCCTATCTGATAGAGCTGGTGGTGTGGTTGCTGACTTTGTCGGTGCGGGGGGCAGTGATAGGTACCACGACCTTTTTGACAATCATTTATACGGTCAACTATTTTGTCTATATTTTCCGGGGAAGAGCCTTTTCTGTGAATGACCTTACTGCATGGCGTACTGCGGCAAAGGTGGTGGAAAACTACGATTTTACGCCTAATAATATTATGGTGGTGGCCTGGTGTATGGGTATTCTGTGGGTGGTATACGCGATAGGCTGCGGCAGGAAGACCACAGGGACCTTGAAGGCTTCCCGCAAGATTGCATTGCGTGTGGGCTGTGCACTGATTGGTCTGGGCTTTTTCTGGGGCGGAGGAAAGGTTTTGATCGGAGAAGACTTTTGGGAACGTCGCGGAATTGTGATAGAAAATGGCTTTTCCGGATTGTTTTATTCGGACGGTTTTTTGGTATCCAGTTGTATTGAACTCAGCAGAAGCAGTATCCGGAAGCCGGAGGGGTACAGCGTGGAGGCGACAGAACAGATTCTGGCACAGTACGCCCGGGAAAATAAGACGGAGGAGCTTCCCCATATTATCATGATTATGAATGAAAGCTTTGCAGATTTACGGGTGTGGGGTGATCTGGAACTGAATCAGGAGTGCCTGCCCTTTTACAATAGTCTGCAAAAGGATACTGTGCGGGGACAGTTACATGCATCCGTATTGGGAGGGGGTACTGCCAATTCGGAATTTGAGGTGCTGACCGGCTGCTCCATGGGACTGCTTCCTGCATCCTATTATCCTTATCAGCAGTTGATTTCCCAAGGCTTGCCCTCCATGGTCTCTTTGCTAAAACAGGAGGGCTATACGGCATATTCCATTCATCCGGAAAACCGCAAGAATTGGAATCGGGAAAAGGTATATGAATATCTGGGGTTTGACTACAGCTATTGGATGGAGGACTTTCCTGACGGAGAAGTGTTGCATGCAGGGATTTCTGATAGAGAGATTTATAATCGGGTCATTGATATTTATGAATCCAGGGAGGAGGCTTCCAAATTATTTTTATACAATGTAACCATGCAGAATCATGGAGGCTACACTTGGGTGAATTTGGATGAGACAATACAGGCTACCAATTTGAACTCCCGGGATTTAAATATGTATTTGAATTTGATTAAGCGTTCGGATGATGCGTTTAGGGAACTGGTAGCGTATTTCGAAAAGCAGGATGAGAAGGTAATGATTTGTATGTTTGGAGATCATCAGCCCCTGTTTAATGTGGAAGACACCTACAATGTTATTTGTGACATTACCCCCGGGCTGACGGAAGCAGATAAGCTGCTGAACCGATATAAGACGCCTTTTGTCATATGGGCCAATTACGATATTGCCGAGGCAGATGATTGGGACATCAGCATGAACTATCTGGGTGCATTATTGTTGGAGCAGGCAGGAATTAATAGTTATCCGTTCTTTAATTATTTGGAAGAGCAGATGGTCAAATGGCCTGTGATTACCATAAACGGAGCGTACGATGAAAGTGGAAAATACTACCCACCGGGTACCGCAGGGAGTGCTTTCGAAGAGTATGAACTTTTGCAATATCATCAGTTGTTTTACCCCGGATACGGAGAAAAACGTAAAAAATAGTACAAAAAAGAGCTTTTTTGATAAAAAGTGCATAAAATACTATTGCTTTTTTGTCGTTTTTTTTGTAAATTTGTATTATGTATTGGTATGTAACCAAAGGAGCGGGATGAAATGATTTCAAATCAGATTTTACAAAATACCATTGAGGGATTGAAAAACATTGCCAGAGTAGAACTGTGCGTAATGGATACTGACGGTAAGGAGGTTGCATCTACAGCTGATATGGGCAATTGCTCTAAGGCAGCAGTAGAGTTTGCGTCATCTCCGGCAGATTCTCAGGAAATTCAGGGATATCAGTATTTTAAGGTATATGATGAGTTGACCCTGGAGTATATTCTGGTGGCTGCAGGTACGGGAGAGGATGTATATACCATTGGTAAGATGGTGGCATTCCAGATTCAGAATTTGCTGGTGGCTTATAAGGAGCGTTTTGATAAGGACAACTTTATCAAAAATCTGCTTCTGGATAACCTGCTGCTGGTGGACATTTACAGTCGTTCCAAGAAGCTTCGTATCCAAACCGATGTGCCCCGTGTGGTAATGATTATTGAGTCAGCCAATGGTAAGGAAAGCAATGCTCTGGAGCTTGCCAGAACTCATTTTGGAAGCAACAGCAAGGATTTCATCACCGCTGTAGATGAGAGTAATGTAATCGTGGTAAAGGAATTGAATGAGTCCGATACCAATCGAGAGATTGATAAATACGCTGTGGGCGTAAAGACTGCCCTGACTAAGGAGGGGATCAAGGGTGCCAGAATTTCCTATGGTACCGTGGTTCACGAGATTAAGGAAGTCAGCCGCTCTTATAAAGAGGCTAAGATGGCTCTGGATGTGGGCAAGATTTTCTTTGATGAAAGAGATGTGATTGCATACAGTGAGCTGGGTATCGGTCGTCTGATTTATCAGCTGCCCATTCCTCTGTGTAAGATGTTTATCCGGGAGATTTTCAGTGGTAAGAATCCGGATGAATTCGATGAGGAGACCCTGACCACCATATATAAATTCTTTGAGAACAGTCTGAATGTGTCTGAGACTTCCAGACAGCTGTTTATCCACCGTAATACTTTGGTGTACCGTCTGGATAAGCTGCAAAAGAGTACCGGTCTGGATCTTAGAGTGTTTGAAGATGCCATTACCTTCCGCATTGCTCTGATGGTTGTAAAATACATGAAGTACATGGAAAACATGGAGTATTAGTTTTTAGATAGGTGAAGTAAATGACAAGAAAAGAACTGTTAAAGAAAAAACGGGAAGAAATGATTGAAGAAAACGGTGTTATCTTCCTGGATAACGTTACCAAAACATACGCAACCGGCACCCCTGCGCTGAACGGGATTACCTTAAATATCCACAGGGGTGAGTTTGTGTTTATTGTAGGAGACAGTGGGTCCGGTAAGTCCACTCTTATTAAATTATTGCTGCGGGAACTGAAAGCGTCCAGCGGCAATGTTTATGTTATGGGACATGACCTGGCCAGATTGAAGCATCGCAAGATTCCCAAGTTCCGCCGTAATATCGGTGTGGTATTCCAGGACTTCCGTTTGCTCAATGATAGAAATGTATACGAGAATGTGGCTTTTGCCCAGCGTATTATAGAGACTCCCATTAAAGAAATTCGCCGTAATGTGCCGGCAATTCTGGCGACTGTAGGGCTGGCAGGTAAGTACAAGGCCAAGACCAAGCAGCTTTCCGGCGGTGAGCAGCAGCGTGTGGCTTTGGCCAGAGCCTTGGTAAACAATCCGGGTATTTTGCTGGCAGATGAACCTACCGGTAATCTGGACCCCAAGAATTCATGGGAAATCATGAAGCTGCTGGAGGAGATTAATGAAGCCGGTACCACGGTGGTGGTAGTAACCCATAACAGAGAAATTGTCAATGCCATGCAGAAACGCGTAATTGCGATGAAGAAGGGTGTCATTGTCAGTGACGAAGAGGAAGGCGGTTATATTGATGAAGATTAGTACCTTGTTGTATACATTTAAACAGGGCTTTATAAACATATTCAAAAATAAATGGTATTCCATGGCTTCTGTTGCCACCATTGCAGCTTGTTTGTTCCTGTTTGGTTTATTTTATGCAGTGCTTATGAATTTCCAGCATATTGTGAAGAATGCAGAGGAAGGGGTATCCGTGACGGTATTCTTTGAAGCGGGTACCACTGATGAACGTATTCAGGAAATCGGAGAGATGATAGATGCCCGGGTGGAGATATCAGACCTGGTTTTTGTATCCGATGATGAGGCTTGGGCGACCTTTGCTTCCGAGTATTATGGTGAGGATTATGCTTTGGGCTTCCCCGAGAATCCTTTGGAGGGAGAGGACAATTACGAGATTTATTTAAGTGATGTGTCACTGCAGAGTGCTCTGGTGACCTGGCTGGATTCCATCCCTGAGGTCCGTAAGATTAATTATTCTGAGCTTACAGCCAATACCTTAAGCGGTGCCAATTTGTTAATCGCTTATGTATCCCTTGGTATTATCGTAATTTTGCTGGCAGTCAGCGTATTCCTGATTAGCAATACGGTATCCATCGGTATTTCGGTACGCTCCGAGGAAATCAATATTATGAAGTACATCGGTGCAACGGATTTCTTTGTAAGAGCCCCCTTTGTGTTGGAGGGTATGATTATTGGTCTTATCGGTGCGGCAGTGCCTCTTGGCATTATTTACAGTTTGTATAATTATGTGTTGAATTATGTGGTGGAAAGATTCACCATGCTCAGCAGTTTTTTGGATTTTATCTCTGTGGGAGAAATATTTTCCGTGCTGGCACCCTTATCCCTGCTGTTAGGTGTGGGTATCGGTTTTCTGGGAAGTATTACAACTGTTAGAAAACACCTTCATGTATAAGGATTGTGGAGTTTTATGGAGAAACACAAGAGAAATCATATTTTTTCCCGTCTTCTGCGTTTGTTGGGCCTATGTTTGTGCGTGTTTGTTTTGGGGGGCAATGTACCGGTAGCAGATGCTGCTACCATGTCTTCCATTACATCTGACAGTATCAAAGATAAGCAGCAACAGATAGCTCAGGCAGAGAAAGAAAAAAAGGAATTACAAAATGGTCTTAGTGATTTGAAGGCCATTAAGAAATCCTTGGAGTCTAAGAAAAAGGACCTGAAAAAGTATATTACGGAGCTGGATGGGAATCTGGTCAAAATAGAAGAGAATATTGCAGCGCTGAAGCTGCAGATTACTGCCAAGGAAGGGGACATTGCGGTGGCCCAGGCAGAATTGGACGCAGCTTTGGAAAAGGAAAATAATCAGAAAGAATCCATGTATGCCCGCATAAAAATGGTATATGAGCAGGGAAATGCCAGTTGGGCAGATGTACTGCTGACAGCCCAAAGCTTTGGTGATTTTTTAAATAAGGCAGATTATGTGGAGAAGGTGATTGCTTACGATCACCAAATGTGGGAAGAATATAAGGATAGCAGGCGATATGTGGAGCTTTGCAAGCAGCAGCTGGAGCTGGAAAAGGAAGTGCTTGACCAGGCCAAAGCGACTGTGGAGCAGGAGCAGGCTGCACTGGAGGATTTGATTGAACAAAAGGGCAAGGATTTACAGGCCTACGAGAGTGATATCAAAACCCAAACCCAGGCTATCAAGGAATACGAGGCCGAGATTCAGGCCCAGAAGGAAGAGATAGAGGCGCTGGAAGCTGCCATTAATGCGGAGAAGAAGCAGATATTGGCTGCCAATGGTATTGTGCTTACCTATGATGGTGGGCAGTTTAAGATGCCGCTGGCTTCTTATACCAGAATATCTGATGACTACGGCTGGAGAATTCACCCTACACTGCATGTGAAGCAGTTTCATAACGGTGTGGATTTTGCGTCCCCCAAGGGTACGGCTATCTATGCAGCTTATGATGGAGTAGTGGTAGCTGCCACATATAGTTCTACCATGGGTAACTATGTGATGATTGACCATGGAGATAATTTATACACAATATACATGCACGCTTCCAAGCTTTATGTGTCCAAGGATGATATTGTAGTGAGGGGCGAGACGATAGCAGCGGTGGGAAGTACAGGGCGTTCCACCGGTAACCATTTACATTTTTCTGTCCGTAGGAACGGAAATTATGAATCGCCCTGGGATTATCTGAATAAATAGGTGGCATTTTAATGGATTTTGAAGAAAAAAAGGAGCAAAGCTCCGCAACGGAATATTTTGAAGCAGATGTGCTGGGGGAGAAGTCTTCTGCACAGGCACCGGTATCCACCGGTTCCCGAAAGAAAAAAGCGGAGGGAAGCTTTGGTCAGGGATTGTTTTTAGGAGTGTTATTGACACTTCTGATTGTGTTACTGGTGGTTCTGGGTGTAAAACTTGGCAAGGTGCTGACTACGCAAAAGCAGGATAGCTATCGCCTGGACGTGACGGCAGGTTCCGCCATTGACTATGATTTAGTTCAAAAACTCCAGTCTTTAGAGCAAATCATACACAGATATTACTACAAGGATGATTTAACTGCGGAACAGCTTAGCGACGGTATTTATAAAGGCTTGCTGGATTCCTTGGGAGACCCTTATTCAGAGTATTATACTCCGGAAGAACTGGCGGATCTGATAGAGTCTACAGAAGGGGTTTATTATGGTATCGGTGCGTATGTAAGCTTGGACACGGATAGAAACCTGCCTAAAATCAGTTCTGTCATTGAAGGTACTCCGGCAGAGGAAGCTGGTCTGCGGGACAATGACATTCTGTACAAGGTGGATGGTACCTCCACCTATGGACTCAGTCTTAATGAGACTGTGGCTCTGATTAAAGGAGAAGAGTTTACGGATGTGCTTTTGACCATTATCCGTGACGGTAAAGAAATGGAGGTAACGGTGACCCGCCGTAAGGTGGAGACGCCTACCGTAAAGCATGAAATGCTGGAGGATGGCATGGGCTTTCTTCAAATTGTAGAATTTGATGATGTTACCGTTTCCCAGTTTAGGGATGCCATGACCGATTTGCGTGCCCAGGAAATGAAGGGGCTCATATTGGATTTACGTGCCAATCCGGGAGGAAGCTTGGATGCAGTGGTGGATATTGCAGAGATGCTGCTTCCGGAAGGTATGATCGTATATACCGAGGACAAATACGGTAATCGCAGGGAATATACCTGCGACGGCAGTCAGCAGCTGGAGATGCCCCTGGTGGTATTAATTGATATGAATTCTGCCAGTGCATCGGAGATCCTGGCAGGTGCGATTAAGGATTACGGTATCGGTACTTTGGTAGGTACTACCTCTTTCGGAAAGGGCATTGTACAGCAGATATTGCCCTTTAGCGACGGTTCTGCCATCAAGGTAACGGTGAGCAGTTATTATACCCCCAAGGGATATAATATCCACGGTATCGGTATTAAGCCGGATGTGGAGATTGCTTTTGACGGTGAGACCTATTACAGCAATGAAGAGCATTATGATAACCAGCTGGAAAAGGCAAAGGAAGTGCTGAAAGATAAGATGAAATAATTTTGCAGTTATATGAGTGGGGACTTTTATGGCAAAGCAGATTACCAAAGATAAAGTGAGACCTTTTAATTTTGCTAAAAAACCGCATAAGCCTTGCTTTTTGATGTATGCGGCAAAGTGGATTATCAGCTGGCCGGATTTACGTAAAAGGGGATTCCGGTTTACAAGAAATGATGTGGAGGGAATGAAGGGCCCATATCTATTATTGGTGACCCATTCCTCCATGGTGGATTTTAATATTATGCTGAAGCTGACCCATCCCCAGGCGGTGAACAATGTAATGACCCTGGAAGGATTCAATACCTATACAGAGCCGTTGATGCGTTCTTTGGGAGTATTGGGTACCCGTAAGTTTATCATGGATATGCATTTGATAAAAAATATCAAATACTGTATCGATGATTTGCAGAATATTTTTGTGTTGTTCCCGGAGGCCAGATATTCCCTGGAGGGGTGTAATTCCTTTTTGCCCGATTCCCTGGGCAAGCTGGTGCGGATGCTGAAGGTACCGGTGGTGCTTCTTCGGATTCATGGGAATTTCGTTACCTGTCCCCAGTGGAATAAGATGAACAAGAAGACTTATGTTGAAGCGGAAGCTATTCATTTACTGACAAAGGAAGAGGTGGGCACCCTTTCTGCTAAGGAAATCAATCAGCGGATTCAGAAGGAATTCGTATATGATGATTTCAAGTGGCAGTTGGAGAATCAGATTCGAATAGATCATCCCCGTCGTGCAGAGGGCTTGCATCGATTACTGTATAAATGTCCTGCTTGTAAGGAAGAGAGCCGCATGAGTTCAGAGGGCACACTGCTTCGGTGTGACTGCTGTGGCAAGCAGTGGGAAATGGACGAATATGGTCAACTCCATGCCTTGGAAGGAGAAACGGAGTTTTCCCATATTCCTGACTGGTCTGATTGGGAGAGAGCCTGCGTCCGTGAGGAGATTGAAAAGGGCACCTACTATTTTGAGGACCGGGTGCGGATTGAGACGCTCCCCGGTTCCCTGCGGTTTTATAAGCAGGGCATGGGTAAGCTCATCCAAACACCTGTAGAGACCCGAATTGAGTGCAATTATTATGGTGAAGATTATACCCTGGCGCGTAGTGCCAAAAGTATGGACAGTATCCATATCGAGTATGATTACAGGGGCCGTGGTGACTGTGTGGATATTTCCGTGCCGGATGACAGCTTTTGGTGCTATCTGAGCAAAAAGGATGCTATCACGAAGCTGGCTTTTGCAACGGAGGAGATGTATAAGTATGCCACCTCTAAGCCGGTAGCCGGCGGGACAGAGTAACAGAAGGGTGCTTCCTTTTTGAATGTTCCCGAAGAACGTGTCTTGCGATTTACGAAGCTGTATGTACCAAGTGACAGTGATTCAAATGGATATGGGAGTAAATAAATGGAGGCTGAGCAGAAGTGAGAGTAACAGTGCTAATTGAGAATACGGCAGAGGATGGATTCATATCAGAGCATGGTCTCAGCTTTTGGATTAGCTTTGGTGATAAAAATTATCTGCTGGACAGTGGAAGTACAGATGCTTTTTTGGAGAATGCCCGGAGGTTGGGCATTTCTTTGGAGCAAACCGATGCCTGCTTTTTGTCCCACGGACATTATGATCATTCCGGAGGTTTTGCTGAAATGTTCCGAGTGTATGGGGAACGTCCTCTGTATGCCATGGAGACTGCAGGAGAGGAATACTATTCAGGCTCCGGTGGCAGTATTCATGAAATCGGTGTGCCGGAGTTATTATGTGAGAAGTATGGGCATTGCTTTCAATCTATTGAGAAAGTGACACAGGTGTCAGACAACGTGTATCTGGTGCCTCATAATACACCGGGGCTGGAAGCAATTGGTGAGCGGGCTCTGTTGTATTGCAAGGATGGCGGGCAATTGCTGCCGGATGATTTTCGCCATGAGATGAGTGTGGTATTTCAAACGGACCGGGGGCTGGTAGTATTTAACAGCTGTTCCCATAGTGGAGCGGCGGTGATTCTGGATGAGGTAGAGCAGGTATTTCCGGGAGAGAAGGTATTGGCTTTCTTGGGCGGTCTTCACATGAAGGGACGCAAGGAGGGGGCGGAGATTTGTACCTTTTCCAAGGAGGAAGTACAACAATTGGCAGAGGATTTGAAAAAGCGTGGATTGCAAAGACTGTATACCGGACATTGTACCGGCGGACCGGGCTTGGAGCTTTTGCAAAAATACTTGGGCGAGCGGGTGCAGGCATTGACCACGGGCATGATAATAGAGTTTTAAACGGGGTTGATAGGAGCGAGAAATATGTTTTTCAAAGAAGATAACACCTACAATGATATTCGGGAGAAATCTCTGTGCCAGTGGCTGGCAGAAATGGAGAAGCACCAGGACGTAGCTGTCCGGGGCGGCGTAAAGCTCTGCTGGGAATACGTGGAGCACCTGAAGGAGGAGAACCGGAAGCTGGCAGAGGCAAATGAACTGAAGAATACTTACTTGAAGAAGCTGGCAAAAAAATGAAAATTATACCACAAGTATAATTTACAACCCACCAAAAGTGTGTTATAGTGTCGATTATAAAGTTGAAATGTTGATTTCAGAAAGGAGAGTAAAATGTCTACATTAGTTCGTAAGTTTTATTTTGAACATGAAAGCTACCAGTCCATGGCGAAGTATTATGGTGCCAAGGGCTTTGGTTTGTTATATTCATATAAGATAAGAAAATGATAGCGAGCAGTGTACATTTTACATCTGTAATTTTATAGAACACTCTTAGCAGCTTATCTTGTATGGATAAGCTGCTTTTATTTTCAAGTTAATTTGCGAAGGTGTCCAATGATTACGGGAAAGGGAGTGTTAGAGATGAATGAGATGCCGATTATTGATATTGTAAAGACAGGAGAGAATATTAACCGTTTGCGCAAAGAGCGCAACATAACAGTTAGGGAACTGCAGGAGATTTTTGGATTTGGTACGCCCCAGGCTATTTATAAGTGGCAGCACGGGACCACCTTGCCCACGCTGGATAATCTGGTGGTGCTGGCGTCGGTATTACATGTATCCATAGATGATATTGTGGTATTGTACAAGAAACGGGAGCCGGAGGCAATCCAGAGGAAGTGTGGTTGAAGCAGATGAGGAACAGTTATATCGATTAGAGAAATTCAGATAAAAAGGAAGGTGCGGTACATATGAATCACAAGGGAACGGTGAGACTGGAAACAGACAGATTGATTCTGCGACAATTTAAAATAGAGGATGCAGAAAGTATGTATCGCAACTGGGCATCGGACCCGGAGGTGACCAAATTCCTTACCTGGCCCACCCATAGCGATGTGAGTGTGAGTAAGGCGGTATTGGGGGCTTGGATTAGCCGTTATGGGGACCCTGCCTTTTATAACTGGGGTATCGAACTGAAAGCAACCGGCGAATTGGTGGGAAATATTTCCGTGGTCAAGGTGAATGAGCATGTGGACGGAGCAGATATCGGCTACTGTATGGGCAAAAGCTGGTGGGGCCAGGGTATCATGCCGGAGGCTTTGGGAGAGGTCATTGCGTTTCTCTTTGACGAAGTAGGCGTCAATCGTGTGGCCGCCACCCACGATGTAAATAATCCCAAGTCCGGACGTGTCATGGACAAAGCAGGTATGAAGCAGGAGGGCATCCTACGGGCGGCTGGTAGAAATAACCAGGGTGTCTGTGATGAAGTATGGCATGCGGTTTTGAAGGATGAGGTATAGGAGGCATTATGGTACGGTTTGCAAAGGAAGAGGATTTGCGGAGAGTTAAT
>JAFUKS010000165.1 GCA_017473445.1 Lachnospiraceae bacterium | reverse complement strand
TACCTTCGGCGCCACCCTTGTAATTATAGGATTGTGGCTGGCTGTTATTTGTATTGTGGTAAAACTGGATATTGGTGGTTTTGGCAGTTCGGTACTTACGCCTCTTCTGAAGGATGTGCCGGTAATTAATCTGATTTTGCCGGGAAATCATATGACAGAAACCACGGATAAGGAAAGCTATGGGGGCTACACCAGCCTGCAGGAGGCAGTGGAACAGATTAAAATGCTGGAGCTGGAGCTGGAACGTGCGCAGACGCAGCTTGCTAACAATGAGGATGAAATTAACTCTCTTAAAACAGAGGTATTGCGTTTGCAGGAGTTTGAAAAGAAACAAGTGGATTTCCAACGAATCCGTACGGAGTTTTATGAGGAAGTGATTTATGCAGAGAAAGGACCCGGGGCCGAGGCATACCAGAAGTACTATCAATCCATGGATCCTACCACCGCGGAATATATTTACAAGCAGGTGATTCTTCAATTGCAGGAAAGTCAGGAAGTGCAGGATTTTGCGGCTACCTATTCTGCAATGAAACCGAAACAGGCGGCAGCGATTTTTGAGTCTATGACAGATAATTTGAATTTGGTGGCACGGATTCTGAGAGTGATGAATGCGGAAGAGCGTGGTGCCATTATGGGTGTGATGGATGATGAAGTGGCAGCAAAATTAACAAAAATTTTGGACCCCGAGAGTTAAGTTTTTTTCTCTTTTATCCGACATATTATATGATAGGCTGTTGCCTACCCATTTAAGGGCAGATAAGCCCCACATATGTGGAGAAAGGAGGAAAAATGACCAGAGTATCAATGAATGATGTGAGTATCATTACACCTGCTTATGGTAACGGCGGACAGAATGTGAGCCGTTCCGGGGCCGGTAGCTTTCAGGACATTCTGAATGTACAGACGGAATCGGGCAAGCTGCAGGAAGATACCACACAAAATGAAGTCTCTGTGGAACCGGAAGAACCTGCAAAAGCGGAAACTGACAGGGAGCTTCAGGAACCGGTACAGACGGAGCGGAAGGAAGAGGCACCTTCGGTGGAAGCAGATGTGAATAACGATGGTTCCGAACAGGGAGAAGAAAAGAGCCAAGAAGAGCTTGATAGTGTAATCAGTGGGATGCTGGCCACGCTACAACAACAAATCATGGATACACTGCATATTTCTGAAGAAGAGTTTGCGGGAATGTTGGATGATTTGGGCATGGAAGCGGTAGAATTATTACAAAGTGGTAAGCTCAGTGAGTTTGTGCTGAATGCTATTGGTGCGGAGGATTCCCTAACACTTTTGACCAATGAAGGTCTGTTGCAGGATTACCGTCAGGTAATGAATGGCTTGGAGCAGCTTCTGGAACAGGGTAGTCAGGAGTTGAAAATCAGCATGGATGAGCTTTCCGGCTTATTGGAAACACAGCTTTCTCAGGTGCAGGATGATGTTGCAATGGAGGAATTGCAGCAAGTGCTGACAGAAGAATTACAGACATCGGCACAGGAGGATGGAACCGGAGAGGCGGTGGGTGTTTCTGCGGGAATTACCGGAACAAATGAAATGACTGTACAAACAGCGACTACAGGTGAGAATGTACGCAGAGATACCAAAGGTGAACAAAAGCATCAACAGGGCAATCAAGAGGCGACCGTATTTAGTTTCCAGAATACCATTCAAGGGAATGATATCCGGATGATGAATCAGGTAATTCGGGAGACCATAAGTAATTGGGCACCGGATACCCAGGATATTATGAATCAGATTATGGATTATATGAAGATTCAGGTGAAGCCGGATATGACCAATCTGGAGATGCAGTTACATCCTGCAAGTCTGGGCACCGTGCAGGTACAATTGGAAGCCAACGGAGATGCCATAACAGCCCGGTTTATCGCACAGAATGATGCGGTGAGAGCTACATTGGAATCCCAGATGGTGGAACTGAAACAACAATTCCAGGAACAGGGTGTGAAGGTGGAGACCATAGAGGTATCCGTACAGACGCAGACCTTTGGACAAAGCTTTGAACAGGGCAGACAGGCCGAGCAGGCACAGGAAGAGGGCAAGCCTCGTATCAGACGTATCAATTTAAACGATTTAGAGGCCATGGATACCGTTGAAACGGTGGAGGATGCAGACAGAATCGCAATGGAGATGATGAATGCAAACGGTAATACGGTAGATTACATGGCATAGGAAGGAGTAAGATTATGTCTACGATTGCATCAGTACAGGATGGCAAGTTTGTGGAATCTGCATCACAGAGTTCTTTATCAGCAGCCAAAACCGGTACCAGTGATATGGACAAGGATTCTTTTCTGCAGCTTTTGGTAGCACAGATGAAGTATCAGGACCCGTTACAGCCTACCTCTAATACAGAGTATATTTCACAGTACGCCCAGTTTTCACAGGTTGAGCAGATGCAGAATATGGCATCCGGCATGGATTTACAGAGAGCCAGCTCGCTGGTGGGACAGGAAGTATCCATTAAGACTACCACTTCATCCGGTGAAATTAATATGGTGGAAGGCAAGGTGGATTATGTAGTATATGAGAGCGGAAAGGCATATTTATCTATTGGGGGAGAACTTTACTCCATGGATGATTTGGAAGCGGTTGCAGACCCTGCATACTTATTAGCTGTAGAATTAGCAGGTGCATTTAAAGAGGGTATGGATTCCCTGCCGGTGCCTGAAGCGATTGATTTATCCCATGAGCAAGCAATTACCACTTTGGCAACTACATACAACAACATGAATGAATACCAAAGGGGATACATTACTGATGAACAGCTGGCACAGCTGGAGAAATATGTGTCCAGATTAAATCAGCTGCTGGAAGCAGCAGGTAAGCTTGAAAACCCTGAAAATACGGAAAATGCAGATAATACCGGTAACAATGGAGACGCAGGAGAAAACGCAGGAGACTCAGAAGCGTAAATGAGGAGCTTGGGAATATGGATATTCAGAAAAGCGGTTTCCTTTCCATAGAGCAGATGTCCGAATTGTATCTGAATAAGGGGATACAGACCAGGAGTCAGGACGCGGAAGTTTCTTTTGAAGAGATTTTGACGCAGAAGGCCTTGGACCATACCGGATTCGCTAACGGGAAATTAAAATTTTCCAAACATGCGGCGCTTCGTCTGGCAGATCGGAATATTGATTTAAGCGATGAGCAGCTATCGAGATTGAATGACGGAGCATGGAAAGCGAGACAAAAAGGAATCAAGGATTCGCTGGTCATTGTGGATGACTTGGCATTCATAGTGAATGTACCCAATAATACGGTGGTTACTGCAATGGACAGCACAGATACAAAGGATAATGTATTTACCAATATTAACGGAGCCGTAATTATTTAGCCGGACCTTTACAGGAGGTTATTTTCCCGGACTGACAGAAGGGAAACGGTTCCCGATTAAGGAGGAACAAAATTATGATGAGATCATTATATTCTGGTGTTGCAGGTCTGAAGACCCACCAGACAAAGATGGACGTTATCGGTAACAACATCGCAAACGTGAATACTACTGCATTTAAGGCAAGTAGCATTACCTTCAGTGAACTTATGAGCCAGACAACCCAGAAAGCAAGCGGTCCCAATGGTACTACCGGTGTGGGCGGTACCAATGCAAGACAGATTGGTTTGGGTGTTAAGGCAGGTGCCATTAATGTAAATATGACCACTCAGGGCGCCAGCCAGTCCACCGGTAATCCTTTTGATATTATGATTACAGGTGATGCGTTCTTTATCGTTAGTAACGGTAGTGAAAACTTCTTTACCAGAGAAGGTTCCTTCTATGTGGATGGAGCAGGAAATCTGGCCATGACCAGTATCGGTTACAATGTAATGGGTTGGGAAGTGGATTTTACCCAGGGATTGGACAGTGCTACCATTAAACAGGATACAGTAAAGCCCCTGCGTATTATGAGCGCAAACAATATGACCTATCCCCCCGAGGCAACCACCAAGGGTTATGTATCCGGTATTTTGGATAGAAATGATAGTGACGTAACCAGTGCAAATGGTAAAGTGGTAAACTTAAATTTCTTTGATAATTTGGGTTACAGCTATACTGCAAAGCTGACTTTAAAGCAGTCCGCGGATGTAAATGAATACAGCTTGGAGCTTTCCGGCCTGCTGGATTCCAACGGTAACCCGATGGATATTTCAGAAGTGGAATTCGGAGAGAATATGACCCAGGAAAAGAGTGTGAGCATTAAACCCACAGAGGGTTACACATGGGAGGGCACGTCTCTGAAATATGGTGATGAAACCATTGCAACTGTGACCAACGAGCTGATTGAGGCACTGGAAAAAAGAGAGAAGGAACCGGAAGCGATGGATGAGGAGTATACCGTAAACGGTGAGAAGACAACCGCCAGAAAGGTGATTGACAGCATAGCCAAGGTATACGGCAAAGAGGGTGCAACCGAGGAATTTTTGAAATTGTATATGAATGATGATAATGACAACAAGGTTTCTGTTCAGGACATGTTAGCCAATTTGCTGAGCAACGATGCAAATGTGCTTAAATTCCCTACGGGAAAGGAAGGCTTTGTGGCAGACGGCCGAAACTATGAAGGCTTTACCGTAAATTTTGATCCTAATACCGGTAAGTTTGCAGGTATTAACAAACGTATTACGCAGACAACCGTTACTGCTGCCATGTCAGCGCTGGGTGGTAATTTCTCTGATATTGAAATTGATTTCTCTGAGTGCTCCATGTTTGATAACAAGGGTACTTCCACAGTAGCTGCTACCAGTGGCGATGCGGATGGTATCGGAGCAGGTAGAAGATTAGGCGATATGATTGGTGTTTCTATTCAGAACAACGGTATGATTTATGCCAGCTACGACAATGGTATGACTAAGCTGTTGGGACAGATTGCCACTGCGGAGTTTGCCAATGTTTCCGGCTTGGAAAAGAAGGGTGACAATCTGTACTCTGCAACCATGAACTCCGGTGATTTCGACGGAATCGGTACAGATATTACCTCTAATGGCGGATATATGTCTACCGGACAGCTGGAAATGAGTAATGTGGATTTATCGTCTGAGTTTACAGAGATGATTACAACCCAGAGAGGTTTCCAGGCAAATAGCCGTATTATTACGGTGTCTGATACCTTGCTGGAAGAATTGACCAATCTGAAGAGATAATATAAGGGATACAAAAGGGGCGGAATATTTTCCGTCCCTTAAGTAGCATTTTTGGTAAATCGATTTTGGACTAAAAGGATATAAATAAATCCGGAAATGGGGTGAAACACAATGATTGAAGTGACGAAATTGAATGGTGTTAAAATTCTTATAAATCCGCATCTGTTGGAGGTTGTGGAAGAAACTCCGGATACGGTTTTGACCCTTACCACAGGACGAAAAATAATTGTAAAAGAAAGTAGACAAGACATTAAAAATTTAGTAAAATTGTATAGAAAGGATATTCTTGCAGAATAATTCTAAAAATTGCGGAATGTTGGGTGATTTTAGTGGATTTAGGATCTTTATTGGGAATTGTTCTTGGCTTTTTGATGCTTGCATTTGGTCTTATTTCATCTGCAGGTTTAGCTGGTGTTGGTAGCTACTGGGATTTTGCGTCAGCTATCATTACTTTCGGTGGAGCCTTTTCCTGTACCCTGACTTGTTTTTCGCTACAGGATTACATAACGGGCTTAAAGAGCTTTACATTGATTTTTAAGACCGCCGCGACCAATACCAAAGAAATGATTTCCAAAATCATCGATTTATCTAATATGGCACGTAAAGAGGGCCTATTGTCTCTGGAAGAAGCAGTGGCGGAGTTGGATGAGCCGTTCCTGAAAAAGGGAGTTTTGCTAATCGTAGACGGTACAGACCCTGATTTAGTGCGTGCAATTATGGAGACGGAGCTGGTAAGTATAGAAGCCCGTCATAAAAAGCTTATCGGATTCTGGGAGACTCTGGGTTCCATGGGTCCTGCGTGGGGTATGATTGGTACCTTGATTGGTCTGGTGGATATGCTTAACAATATGTCAGACCCCGGTGCAATCGGTCCTGCGATGGCTGTTGCGTTGATTACTACTTTGTATGGTTCAATCCTCGCGAACTGGATTTGTATTCCGGTTTCGAACAAGTTAAAATATGACAATGATATTGAAATGACACAGAAGGAAGTTATGATAGAAGGCCTTTTATCTATTCAGGCAGGCGAGAATCCACGAGTAATCGAGGAAAAATTGAAGTCCTTCCTGGCACCTAAGGATAGACATTCCGAAACGGATGAAGAGGCAGGAGGTGAGATTTAGGGATGGCAAAAAGAAAGGAAGATACACCGCCGCCCGGGTCGCCTGCGTGGATGGCCACCTTTAGTGATTTGATGAATCTGCTGCTTTGCTTTTTCGTTCTTCTGTTTTCCATGTCTACGGTAGATGAAGCCAAGTATAATGAATTGGTTGCAGCAATGAACAATACGTTTAGTATTTTCAATGCAGGAGCTACTTCCATCGGAGAAGGCATCTTGATTAGTAATGGCGTGAGTCAGTTGAATGAATTGGATAAATACATCAACAGCACGGGTAAATTGGATGATGGTGATGTAAGCGAGGAACAGATTGAACATTTTCAGGGAAGTTCCCAAGAACAGTTAGAACAGTACGAGGAACAGATGGAGTCCCTGAATCTGCAAGCCAATGAAGAAATGGCAGAGGCCATCGAAGAGGTGGTTGCAGAAAATAATATGTATGACCAGATAGAGATTGGATTTACTGCCCAGTATGTGCAGCTGACCATGAAGGGAGCACTTCTTTTTGACTCCGGCAGTGCTGATTTGAAACCGGAATCCATGGAAGTATTGGCTAAGGTTGCAACTATTCTGGAGAAGTATTCCCAAGGGGAAGTGGAAATCGCAGGGCATACGGACAATGTTCCCATCAGTAGTTCACGATTTGCAGACAATGAAGAACTGAGCAGTGCCCGTGCATTATCTGTGTTTTACTATTTGATTGAAAATTCCAGCCTGGACCCGGTGGAGTTGAAACATTCCGGTATGGGACAGAGATTACCTATTGCGGACAATTCCACAGAGGCCGGACGCAGCAGGAATAGACGGGTGGAGATCAGGATTTTGAATCCGGCATAATACATCGTGACTGAGAGTACATGATGGGAAAGGCGTGATCATGAGAAAGAATATTTTGAGCGTTTTGATACTGGCATTGCTGGTTGTGAATATTGCTCTTACAGGCATCATGATGTTCAGTGTTACGAGCACTAACAAAAAGACTGCTGCATTGATTGACAATATCGCTACCGTAATGAATCTGGAATTAACCGTTCCCGGTGAAGATGAGGTGCTGGTATCCTTGGCAGATACGGTGACTCACGATATGGTCGGCGAGATGACCATCCCCTTAAGCGGAGGAGAGAAACAGAGTTATATTATGTTTAGTGTATCCCTGCTGATGAATGTAAAGGGCGAAGGCTATAAGGATTACGGTGAGACCATCGGAGAGCGCGAAAGCTTAATAAAAGATGCAATTACGTCGGTTGTATCCAAGTACACGGAAGCAGAGTGCCGTAATGATTTTGACGCTATCAAGGAGGAAATGCTGGAAAGTATCCAGAAGTTATTCCAATCCGATTTTATTTATAAAATTGCCATTAATGGCATCAAGTACGGTTGATAGCTTACTTGAGTGAATTTGTTTACGGGAGGTGAGCTTTTGTGGGCGAAGTACTTTCGCAAAGTGAAATAGACAGTCTACTCTCACAGTTATCCTCTGGTGAGCTGGATGTTGACCAAATAAGTAATACGGAAGAAAAACAAGTTAAGAACTACGATTTCAGCCGCCCTACAAAGTTCTCAAAAGAGCACCTTAGAACCCTGGAGTTTATTTTCGAGCACTATAGCCGATTGATTTCAACCAATCTTCCTGTACACCTGAGAAAAAATGTCCAGGTAGCGGTGATGAGTTCAGAGACGGTTACCTTTAGTGAGTTTTCTAATGCATTGTCTAATCCGGTTATTTTAGGCATTGTTAATTTCATACCGCTTAACGGTAATATCATCATAGACCTTGGAATCAATTTGGGATATGCCATGCTGGACAGAATGCTTGGCGGTAGTGGTGTTCCTTTGGATAAGACCAGAGATTTTTCGGAAATTGAGATGTCTATTATCGAGAAGATTTTGGTAATGTTCTGTCAGTTGCTTCGAGAACCATGGAAGAATGTAATTGACTGCGCTCCGGTACTTAGCCGGTTGGAGACGAATCCTCAGTTTGCTCAGGTAATCGCACCTAATGATATGATTGCGATTGTCACCTTGAACATCAAAATCGGAGATGTGGAAGGTTTGATGAATATATGTCTTCCGTTCCCTACATTGGAAGACGTTATGGATAGGCTGAATACCAAGTACTGGTTCTCTACCATGCAGGAGAATCATGATGAGAATTATGAAGAATATATTGAACTCATGATTCGAAAGGTGGATGTACCTGTGAAAGCAGTACTTGGTAAGACATCTATATCAGTTAGTGAGTTTGCCGGCCTTCAGGTGGGCGATTGCATACGCCTGAATACGAAGGTGGATCAGGATATGGATGTATATGTAGGAAATATTAGAAAGTTTACTGCACTACCCGGTTCCAATGATGATTCCTACGCAGTACGGGTAACTTCAGTAATCAGAGAGGAGAATTAGGCGATGGATGGAATGCTTTCTCAAGACGAGATAAATGCGCTGCTAAGCGGCATGGACCTATCCGGCGATTTGGGTGGTGACAGTTTTGCGGATATTGCAGAGCCGGAGCCCACACCGGAGCCTGAACCCGAAAAGGGCGATTACCTATCCGGGGCAGGCGTTACCACCGGAGGAGATGAGCTGCTGACAGATGTGGAGAAGGACGCTATTGGTGAAGTTGCAAATATCAGCATGGGCTCCTCGGCGACCACCTTGTATTCTCTGGTAAACAGAAAGGTAAATATTACTACCCCGGTAGTTACACTTGCTACTTGGGACAGTTTATTGGAGACCTATGAAAGACCTTGTGTATTTATTCAGATTCGATACACGAAGGGCTTGGACGGAACCAATATACTGGTATTAAAAGAACAGGATGTAAAGGTTATCACAGACCTGATGATGGGAGGCGATGGCACCAACACAGAAGGAGAGTTGGGGGAATTACACTTAAGTGCAATTTCAGAGGCCATGAACCAGATGATGGGTGCAGCTGCTACTTCGCTTTCCACTATGTTAAAGACAGTTATTGATATCAGCCCGCCGGATTCTTCCTTGTTGGACTTATCCAAACTTCAAAATGGCGCAGATGTGGCAGCTTTTCTGGCAGGAACCTTCGTAAAGATTTCCTTCCGAATGCAGATAGATGAGTTGGTAGACAGTACTATCATGCAGCTGTATCCTATTGAGTTCGCCAAGAAGCTGGTGGAGACCTTTATTAACACCCAGATGGGCCTAAGCGAACCGGAACCGGAGCCTGCTCCGGCACCTGCAGCCCCCACCCCCCCGCCGGCACCAGCACCGACTCCGATGCCTACACCGGTAGCTCCGGTAGATAACATGGGAGCAATGACGGGGGCTTATCCACCGGGAATGGATATGAACGCCATGGGAGCGGGCAATATGCCAGGTATGGGTATGGCACCGGGATACGGAATGCCACCCTATGGATATGGAATGCCACCCCAGATGGGATATGGAATGCCACAGCAGATGGCAATGCCCAATGTGAATGTTCAACAGGCGCAGTTCCAGAATTTTGCCAATGATTTGCAGAATATAGCGGGTCAGGAGAATATCGGACTGATTATGGATGTTCCTTTGGAGGTCACCGTGGAATTGGGACGTACAAGCAAGTCCATTTCCGAAATCTTAAACTTTGCACCGGGTACAATCATAGAATTGGATCGTATTGCAGGTGAACCCATAGATGTATTGGTAAACGGTAAATTCGTTGCCAAGGGCGAAGTTGTAGTAATTGAAGAAAATTATGGTATCCGTGTAACAGAGATACTGAAATAGGAGGATTGAAATATGGCAAAGAATATTTTAATTTGTGATGATGCAGCGTTCATGAGAATGATGATTAAGGACATTCTGACCAAGAATGGTTATAATGTAGCCGGTGAAGCTGAGAATGGTGCAAAGGCTGTTGAAAAGTTCAAAGAGTTAGCTCCCGATTTGGTTCTGATGGATATTACCATGCCTGAAATGGATGGTATTCAGGCTTTAAAAGAGATTAAGAAGCTGGATGGAAGTGCAATGGTTATTATGTGTTCCGCAATGGGTCAGCAGGCAATGGTTATTGAGTCTATTCAGGCCGGTGCTAAGGACTTTATTGTTAAGCCCTTCCAGGCAGAGCGTGTAATTGAAGCGGTAAAGAAGGTCGTTGGTTAATGACAATTATTCTGACCGGAATCGGAAACAGTTTTCTTAAGCTAATCGCTGCAGTGTTCATCTTTGTAGGGGTCTTGTTTCTTACTGCAATGGTGACCCGCTGGATGGCAAATTACCAAAAGGTAATGCTGGTGAATAGCAATATAGAAGTTGTGGAAACTGCCCGCCTTACGAATAACAAGTACATACAGATTGTACGTATTGGCGGGAAATATATGGCAATTGCAGTCTGCAAAGATACAGTAACGGTACTTTGTGAGGTTCCGAAGGAGGAACTGAAACCGGCCCCCGGAATGGGGAAGGGAGTACCGGATTTCAAATCAATGCTCAATAGATTTGTGCAAAAAGAGCAGGAGAAGTCCGGTATTTCGGAGCACGGAGAAGAACCGAGGGAAGAAGCAAATGAATAAGAGATTGCGAATTGGAAAAAAAATATGGAAAATAATATGCCTGCTGATTACGGTGGGCATATTGTGTATTCATGCCCCTATGACAGCCCGGGCGTCGGAGCATCATTTGACCGGTGAAACAGAGATTTCTACGGTGATTAATCCGCCCGGTACAGCGCAGACTCCGGAGGAGCTGAATACGCTGAATACAGCAAATTATGTGACCATTTCTTATAACGAAGGAAATGGAGAGGTAAATGGAGCACTTCGCATATTACTTACATTGACATTTATTGCGTTGTTGCCCACCATCATTATTATGATGACCTCCTTTACCCGAATTTTGGTAGTATTACATTTTACCAGAGCGGCATTAAATACCCAGACCGCACCGCCGAATCAGGTATTAATCGGTTTGGCTTTGATTTTGACCTTTTTTATTATGCAGCCTACCATTACACAGGTATATGAGCAGGCATTGATTCCCTATGAAAATGGGGAGATTACTCAGGAAGAGGCTATTGAAATCGGAATGGAACCGCTTCGGGAGTTTATGTATCCCCAGACCCAGACAAAGGATGTGCAGATGTTCATGGACATTGCACAACTGGAATGGGACGGAGAAACCTTAGAGGATATTCCCAATTCTGTTTTACTGCCCAGCTTTATGGTTAGTGAGCTGCGTACAGCCTTCTGGATTGGATTTTTGATTTATATCCCCTTTATTGTAATTGATATGGTAGTAGCATCTACCCTTATGAGTATGGGTATGATGATGTTACCGCCCACCACCATTTCTATGCCTTTTAAGATTTTGTTGTTTGTTTTGGCTGACGGCTGGAATCTGGTAATTGGCAATTTGGTTCGAACGTTTTACTGACGATTTTAAAAGAAAGGAGCAGGGAATGTCATGACAGTTGATATCGTAATGGATATTGCCAGTGAGGCACTTTTCTTAATACTGAAGATTTCCCTGCCCATATTAGGGGTCTCATTAGTAATTGGCTTATTGGTTAGTATTTTTCAGACCATTACTTCCATTCAAGAACAAACCCTTACTTTTGTACCAAAGATGGTGGGGATTTTTGTTGCATTGATGTTACTGGGAGATTGGATGATGACCCAGATGGTAGAGTTTATGGAACTTTTATGGGGAAGTTTCAGCCTGTATATTCATAGGTAGCATAGATGCAGGAACAGGTGCTTAAATGATTAATTTTTCTTTTTCGATTATAGATTTAGAATATTTTCTGCTGGTATTTACCAGAATTTCCTGCTTTGTGTTTATTGCACCATTTTTCAGTGTGAGCAGTACACCGGCCAGAATTAAGGTTGGTCTTAGCTTTTTTACTGCGTGGTTGCTTTATGAGACCATGACACCTGCTTCCATGCCGGAATACGATACTGTAATGGGGTATGCACTACTTGTGATGCGGGAGGCGGTCACCGGACTTTTGATTGGATTTGCGGCAAATATCTGTACCTTTATCGTAAATTTTGCCGGTTCCATAGCGGACATGCAGACCGGCATGGCTATGGCCAGTCTTTTTGATCCAACTACCAGACAACAGACCAGTATCACAGGTGCTTTTTATCAATATACATTTTTTATGATGCTGATTGCTACCGGTATGTACCGGTATCTTTTGGGAGCCATAGCAGATACCTTCGTGCTGATTCCTGTGGGAGAAGCCGTTTTTGATATTGAGCATTTGATGAATAGTACCTTAAAATTCTTGGGGGATTTTGTATTCATCGGATTTCAAATTGTGTTACCCATATTTGCGGATGTTTTGTTGTTGGATGCTATCTTAGGCATCATTGCCCGCCTGACTCCCCAGCTAAATATGTTTGCAGTGGGT
>JAFUKS010000164.1 GCA_017473445.1 Lachnospiraceae bacterium | reverse complement strand
ACAGCTGGCAGAAGCCCGGACTCTCTATAACAATGCCCTATCCATATACAATAACAGTGCATGGTCTCGAGACAATGTGGATAAAACCGAGGATACTTACCTCTATGTGCAGTATTTCCAGCAGGCTCAGAGTGATTACTCCACGGTGCAGACTATGGAAAATAAGGTGAGCCAGCTGGAGCAAAAGGTGGAGCAGGCAGAAAGTAATCTGACCACTGCGGAGAAAAATTTAAACAAAGCAAAGCGAGAGCAGACACAGGGGCTTTTATCAGCCAAGCAGACCAAATCCCTGCGTGAGCTGGCTTATGATACTGCTCAGGAGACCCTGGACATTTCTCTGGCATATCTGGAGGAAGAAGCCAAGGAGCAGGAAAGTGTTTATGACCGGGCACAGGATAAATGGGAGGAGTACAGCTCCCATATCAGCGGCATTCAGATTCTTTCCCAATACAAAGGAGTGGTCACGGAAGTAGGACTGGCAGAAGGAGATGCCTTGGGTACCAACGATGTATTGATTACCCTATACAACAGCGAGGATGTGACCATGACTGTCACCATATCCGAAAGTGACATGACTGATATTGCGGTGGGTTCCAAGGCAAAAGTAAATTTTATTGCCTATCCGGAGCAGGTATTTGAGGCTACTGTCACAGAGATTTCTGATGCTACCACCGATTCCAAAGGAAATGTGGTATATGAAGTGACAGCGACTCTTCAGGGAGATTTGTCCGGATTGTTCCAGGGTATGACCGGAGAGGTGACCTTTATTTCGGAGGAAATCCAGGAGGTGCTGTATGTAAATAAACGTGCGGTGATTACAGAGGGTGAGGACTCCTATGTAAAGGTGAAAAAAGCAGATGGTTCCATTGAAAAGAGAGCTGTAAAGGTAGGCTTTAGTGATGGTATCAATATTGAAATCACTGAAGGTCTGACGGAAGGTGAAACCGTATTGATTGAAAGTAAGGTGAGCAAGACATGAGAATATCCGAAATATTTCGATTGGTTTATTTAAACCTTTCCCAAAATAAATTTAAAGTAATCCTTACCTCCATCGGTATTGTGGTAGGTTCTGCCACTATTATGCTGGTGCTGGCTATCGGTATGGGCGGTAGAGCAGAGGTGGCGGAACAGTTTAAAAATCTGAATGCCGGTGCCATTGATATCGCCTATGGTGGCGAGAGCAGCTTCAACATGAAAGATTTCATGAATGGAGAAATGCCGGACATGGAAAATTTAGGGAATGAGATGCAGCAGTTCTGGGGAAGTGCAGGTAATTCCGGTAGCACCCGGGATGGAGACGGTAGCAGTGGCCGTGGCGGTTTCCCCGGCAGTGGTAACATGATGCAGCAATTTGGTAATATGTTTGACGGCGGTAGTAGCAGCTCCGGAGATGAGGTCATTCTTACAACAGAAGACTGTGAGGAACTGGAGTTATTTGTATCCGGAATCTCTGATAGTACCATTTCCTATTCTTCCAAGGCATCCTTGGAAGGTGGTGAACTGGAAAGTGCCACCACCTATACTCTGGCGGGAGTCCAGAGCAATTATGCAGGCATCAGCAATCTGGAAATGGCCATTGGAAATTTTCTGACAGATAAGCAGAATGACAGTAAGGAAAAAGTATGTGTGCTGGGTATGAGTGTGGCCCGGGAGATTTTTGGCAGTGCCTACGAGGCTTATGATAGTAGTGTGTATATCGATGGCAGACCCTATGTGGTGGTAGGTGTCCTGGGGGCAATGGGTACCGTGGCCTCCGGTATCAGCCCCGATACAGCGGTATTTGTTCCCTATGAGACCGGCATCAAATACATCACCGGTCCCTCCATCAGTCCCACAGTTACGGTTATTGCCGCGGATGTGAACGGAATCGGGCAGGTAATGGCAGATGTGGAGACTGTACTGGCGGACAACTATGAGGGCGCTACCTTTACTATTTCTGATGCAGGTACCAAGATGGAAGCTGCATCTGCTTCTAACGATACCCTTACCTGGCTGCTTATATCCATGTCAGTCATTGTATTTATCGTAGGTGGTATCGGTATCATGAACGTACTGTTTTTGTCCGTGAAAGAGCGTACCAATGAAATTGGTATCCTGAAGGCCATCGGTTGCTCCAGAAGAGATATTCTGATTGAGTTTTTGATGGAGGCAGCCTGCATCAGCTTTATCGGTGCAGTCATCGGTGTGCTGTTATCATTGGCGATAACTCCCCTTGTAGAGCTATTTTCTGTACGGGTGGAGCTGACCCTGTCCGGTGCGTTGTTGTCCCTGCTTTTTGGTGTGGTCACTGGTACTATTTTTGGTCTC
The DNA here is from genome assembly GCA_017473445.1 of Lachnospiraceae bacterium. GTDB lineage: Bacteria > Bacillota > Clostridia > Lachnospirales > Lachnospiraceae > Acetatifactor. The sequence goes on along the minus strand of JAFUKS010000164.1, from coordinate 8,592 downwards.
CAGCCTGCTTACAAGGCGTCCCGGTTGATTCCGGTGGTGGCATTGAATCATGAATAAAGCAGAGAAGGAGAGAAATGTAATGATTCGAATGAAAGGTATCAATAAAGGCTATATGCTGGGAGAGGAAAAGCTTCCCATTTTAAAAAATATTGATTTCTCCGTGGAAAAAGGAGAATATGTGGCCATCCTGGGACCTTCCGGCTCCGGAAAGACCACATTGATGAATATTATCGGTTGCATGGATGAAATGGACTCCGGCGAATATTACCTGGACGGGGTGGCTGTTCATGAGACTCCCCAGGATGGATTGACGGATATCCGAAACAAGAAAATCGGCTTTATCTTCCAGAACTACCAGCTGATTCCCACCTATAATATCCTGCAAAATATAGTCATGCCTCTGCTGGTGCGGGGCATGACCTATCAGGAGGCAGAAGCTGCCTGCATGAACACTATCCATCTGTTGGGGCTGACGGACCGTATTGCTCACAAGCCCAGTGAGCTGTCCGGTGGCCAGAAGCAACGTGTGTCCATCGCCAGAGCCCTGGTGGGCCAGCCCGCCATCCTGTTGGCAGATGAGCCCACCGGTGCTTTGGACCAGAGCAGCGGCAAGGACGTGCTGAAGCTGTTCCGGGAGTTGAATGAAATGGGCAACACCATCGTCATGATTACCCACGACCTGGAGGTAGCTAAGTCTGCCAAGAGGATTGTAAGGATTGTGGATGGACAGCTGTTTGAGGAGTAGGCAGGCGTTCACACAATCTACACATTTTTATCACCAATTGGTGACAAATAGCTTTTATTATAGTAAACGAGTCTAATTAGACTCGTTTATTTTTATACCGAAAAGGGAAGACAGTGCACATTAGCACGAAGTACTTATAAAACGAAGAAAAGAGGTTCGTCATGATTGAGGTAACTAATCTTACAAAAAAGTATGGTAATCATGTGGCGGTGGATAACCTGTCCTTCAAGGTGGAGAAGGGCCAGATTTACGGTTTTCTGGGACCGAACGGTGCCGGTAAGAGTACCACTATGAACATCATTACCGGATATCTGGCCGCCACATCGGGAGATGTGACCATCAATGGTATCGATATCAAGAAAGACCCTGAGGAAGCTAAAAAGTGCATCGGTTATCTGCCGGAGCAGCCCCCCCTGTACCTGGATATGACTGTAAAGGAGTATCTTGGGTTTGTGGCAGAGCTGAAAAAAGTACCTGCCAAGGAGCGTCGGGAGCAGATCCGTCTGGTCATGGAGATGACTCAGATTCAGGATATGCAGGAGCGTCTGATTAAAAATCTGTCCAAGGGTTATCGCCAGAGAGTAGGTCTGGCACAGGCTATTTTAGGCTTCCCGGAGGTCATCATCCTGGATGAGCCTACGGTGGGACTGGACCCCAAGCAGATCATTGAAATCCGTGATTTGATTAAGAATCTGGCTAAGAATCATACGGTGATTCTCAGCTCTCATATTTTGTCCGAAATCAGTGCGGTATGCGACCATGTGATGATTATTTCCAAGGGTAGGCTGGTAGCCAGCGATACTGCGGAAGGTCTGCAACAGATGATGGGTGGCAAGAAGGGTGAGCTGAAGCTGACCGTTAAGGGTAGCCAGGAGCAGGTATGTGCAGCTCTAGCGGAGGTGACCGCAGGAACAGTCATGACCTGTCGGGAAGTGTCAGTAGGTTCAGTCATAGCAGCCGGAAAAGTGACAGAGAGTGCCACCGTGACTGGTGAAGAACCGGTATCCGGAGCACAGCAGGATGTTTTGACATCTATACAGATGGAAACCACCGGCGGTACAGATATTCGTGAGGCGATTTTCTATGCCCTGGCTGAGAAACGCTTGCCCATTCTGGAGATGTCCCTGGAGGAGAAGTCCTTGGAGGATATTTTCTTAGAGTTGACGGGAGATGACAGTGCAGAAGCAGGTTCTGCTGATGAAGCAGAAGATATGGCAGAAGCTTGGGAACCCAATGAGGAATCCGAAAAAGCAGAGAAGGAAGCACAGCAGACTTCTAAAGTAGAAGCTGCTGAGAATGTAACAGAAGACCCCGTAGAAAAGGAGGAGGCATAAGATGTTTGCAATATATAAGAGAGAATTAAAATCCTATTACCACTCCTTTATCGGATTCTTATTTACAGCGGCACTGTTATTTTTCATAGGCTTGTATTTCAGCCTTTATAACATGATTAGCGGATACCCCTATTTTTCCTATGTGATTTCCGCAGTGACCTTTTTGTTCCTGATTGCCTTCCCCATACTGACCATGAAAAGTATGTCAGAGGAGAAAAAGAGCAAGACGGACCAGCTGATGCTCACCGCTCCTGTGTCCGTGGGTGGCATTGTGATGGGCAAGTTCCTGGCCATGGTGACGGTATTTGCGATACCTACTGCCATTACCTGTATCTATCCCCTGGTCATGAGCCGGTTTGGTACTGTGCCTCTGGGAGAAGCGTATATGGCGATTTTAGGCTTCTTCCTATATGGTGTGGCAAGCATTGCCATCGGTCTGTTCCTGTCTTCCTTGACGGAGAGCCAGGTGATTGCAGCGGTACTGAGCTTTATCGTCATGTTCCTGGGCTATATGATGTCCGGTATCTGTAATCTGATTTCTGAGACCGGCAATCTGTTGACCACTATTTTGAATTGCTTTGATTTATATACGCCCTTTGCAAATCTGTTGCAGGGTACCCTGAACGTGGCTTCCGTAGTATATTTCCTATCCCTTACGGCATTAATGCTGTTCTTTACGGTACAGTCCGTGCAGAAGAGACGCTACAGTGTATCTGTGAAGAATTTCAGCTTCAGTGCTTACAGCACCGGTTTGGTGGTAGTGATGACCGCAGTGGTGGTATTTGTGAATATTTTGGTAGCGGAGATGCCTGCTAACTGGACGGTGTGGGATTTGACCAGCCAGAAGCTGTACTCCGTAACAGACCGTACCAAGGAGTTTTTAAAGACCGTGGATGAACCTGTGACCATCTATGTTATCGTGGATAAGGACACCGAGGACACCACTTTGGGGCAGCTGCTTCAAAATTATGACGCACTGTCTGACAATATCACGGTGGAATATGTAAATCCCAGTGTGAATCCCAGATTCCATACCCAGTACACAGATGAAAATATTTCTGTAAACAGTTTAATCGTAGTCAGTGAAAAGCGTAGCAAGGTCATTAATTACAGCAATGTGTATGAGACCACTATGGATTATAATACTTGGACCAGCAGCACCACCGGTTTTGACGGGGAGGGTCAGATTACCAGTGCTTTAGATTATGTTATCTCTGAGGAGATGCCCAAGATTTACATGCTGGAGGGTCATGGGGAGTACGGGTTGGAGAGCTCCTTTACGAAGGCCATCGACAAAGAAAACGTGGAGCTGGAGACCATCAATCTGCTTCAGTATGATAGTGTGCCGGAGGATGCTTCCTGTGTGCTGATTAATGCTCCCATTTATGATTTTTCTTCTGATGATGCGGATAAGCTGATTGCCTATCTGGACCAGGGAGGACGAGTGATTTTTGTAACTGCTTATACGGAGCAGCAGACACCCAATCAGGAGAAGGTACTGTCTCATATGGGTATGAGCCTGGCTGCAGGTCTGGTAGCAGAGGGAGATGCCAGCTACTATTACCGCAGTCCCTTTTACCTGTTCCCTCAGGTAGCTTATAGTGATTACACCGATGGAATTTCCGGTTCCTTTTATATTTTCTCCCCCTATACCAAGGGTATCATTCTGGATGAAACCAGAGAGGATATTACCTTTGATACCTTCCTGAGTACTTCTGATTCGGCATACTCCAAGGTGGATGTTGCCAACGCCCAGGATGCTACCATGGCGGAGGGGGATATTGCAGGTCCCTTTGGTGTAGGTGTAGAGGCAGTGAAGACGGTGGATGCAGGAGAGGCTACTTTGATTGTGGTATCGGGAGAGCAGATTTTTACCGAAAGTGCCAGCCAGATGGTAAGTGGTGCCAACCTGACCCTGTTTACCAACCTAATCAGCCAGTTTGCAGATCATGAGGTGAGCGTATCCATTCCTGTAAAGAGCTATGAAGTCTCCTATCTGACAGTGACTCGTACCATTGGTCTGGCATCCGTGGCGGTAACCGTTGTGATTTTGCCCGTAGGCTGTTTGGCAGCAGGCTTTGTGATTTGGTTTAGAAGGAGAAAACGATAATGAAGAAACAGCGTACCCAATTAATCGTACTTCTGGTGGTGGTGCTATTGCTTTTGCTGGGCATCAAGGGCGTGGGCTATCTGAAGGAGCAGCAGGCAGCAGATGACGTGCAAACAGAAACGATGCAGGTGCTGACACTGAAGGAGGAGCAGTTGACCCATCTTAGCTACAGCTATGAAGGAAGCGAATATGCTTTTCTAAAGAAAGAGGATGTCTGGTGTGCCGCATCCGATGAGTCCCTGCCCCTGAACCAGTATATGATTATTGCCATGGTAGAGAAGCTGACTCCTCTGGCAGCCTTGGAGCAAATAGGAGGTGTCACCGACCTAGGTCAATACGGATTGGAAGAGCCTGCCCGTTATGTGAAATGCGTGGCAGACGGGGTGACCTATGAGATACTCATTGGTGACTACAATGACCTGACCGGACAGTATTATATCTGCTTTGCCGGGGAGGAGACAGTGTATACTGTGGCAGAGGCCTTTGTGCTGGCCTTCAATAAGACCCTGGAGGATGTAGTCCAGGAGATTGAGGAGGAGACTACAGAGGAAGGTAGTCTGGAAGATGCCGGTGAGGCTGGGGAAGAGAGCGATGAGGATAACCCGGAGGAAGCCGAGGCAGAGAGTGCCGAAGAAATAACAGAATAGAAGTAAAAAGAAGCAGCCGCGGAATATTCCGCGGCTGTTTACATCAAGAAAAAGTATTTGCAGCAATTATTTTTTATGTATGGACTTTTTGGCATGGAAGAAAATACCGGCAGAAGAAAAGAAAGCTATCGCTGCTATAATAAAACATCCACCTACAATAAAATTAGATACATTTCCCAGCAAAACAATACCTAAAAGTGTTGCAATGATAGCTACAATGGTTAATACAAGTTGTAATTTTTTCATAGAACCTCCTTGTAATTTAAATGTATCTTTTTTTTATAGTGGAGTCAAACTATTTGTCGCCAATTACCATATTATGTCGTGAAATGCAAAAAAATATATAAAAGCTATGGAGCACAAGGATTTCAAATTTCTTTTTCTGATACTCTTATTAATTTTTTAAAATTTTTGGTATTGACATAACTGTATCAACTGTATATACTGTACCTATACAGATTTAGCAAAGGAGAGGAAAAGGTGCACATTTTCATCGACAATAAGAGCGGTCTGCCAATCTATGACCAGATATACACACAGATTAAGAGTCAAATCATAAACGGAGAATTGCAGGAGGATGCGGCATTGCCCTCCATCCGCAGCCTGGCTAAGGACCTGCGTATCAGCGTCATTACCACCAAGCGTGCCTATGATGAGCTGGAGCAGGAGGGATTTATTTATACCATTCCGGCCAAGGGCTGTTTTGTAGCCCAGAAGAATGTGGAGCTACTGCGGGAGGAGAACCTGAAAAAGATAGAGGACCATATGCAGCAGATTCAGCAGCTGGCAGTGTCCTGCAATCTGACCCGGGAGGATTTGATAGAAATGTTTCAAACCAGTTTAGAGGTAAATAATTAGAGGAGCGGGAAAGTATTATGAATGCAATTGAAATCGTAGATGTAACTAAGAATTATAAAAAGTTTAGTCTGGATCATCTGAATTTGACCCTGCCTGCGGGATGTATCATGGGCCTTATCGGTGAAAACGGTGCCGGTAAGAGTACCACCATTAAGCTACTGCTGGATATGATTCAGGGAGATGGAGGGACCATCACTTTACTTGGGCAGGAGCACACCAAATGCAATAAGGAAGACATTGGTGTAGTGATGGATGAGGTGAATTTCCCGGATTGTCTTACCGCCAAGAATGTAGGAAGCATCATGAAGGATGTTTATCGCAACTGGCAGCAGGATAAATTTGAGGAGCTGATAGAGCGGCTACATTTGCCCTGGAAGCAGCCCTTTAAAGAGTTTTCCAGAGGTATGAAGATGAAGCTGGGGATTGCTGTGGCCCTGTCCCATCAGGCGAAGCTTTTGATTTTAGACGAGGCCACCGGCGGTTTGGATCCGGTGGTTAGGGATCAGGTACTGGATTTGTTGCTTGATTTTACCCGGGAGGAGAATCATTCCGTTCTCATGTCCTCCCATATTGTTAGTGATTTAGAGAAGGTGTGTGACTACATTGCATTTCTAAAAAAGGGACGACTTCTTTTGTGTGAAGAGAAGGATATGCTTTATGAACAGTATGGTGTGGTTCGATGTACTGCCGAGGATATGCAGGTGTTGGCAGAGGATGCTGTGATTGGAAAGAGAGAATCTGCCTACGGTGTGGAGGCGATTGTGAAGAAGGAGCGGATTCCAGCAGGATGGGAGACATCTCCTGTTAATATCGAAGAATTATTTGTGCTGATGGCCAAGGAGGGAAGATAAATGAAGGGTTTATTAAAAAAGGACTTGTGTATGCTTTGGAATTATTGCCGGTCGATGATATTGATTTTGGCGGCATTTACATTAGTAGGAGCTTTTATGGAGGATAGCTTTTTTTACTCCTTCTATCCGGTGCTCATTGTCAGCATGCTTCCGGTTACTTTGATTTCCTATGATGAACGGTTTAAATGGGACATTTATTGTCAGAGCCTTCCGATATCCCGTAGGGTACAGGTGACAGAGAAGTATCTGCTGAGTCTATTGTCTGTTTTGGTAGTCATTTTGTGTTGCATTGCGGCACAGATTTACCGGATGCTGGATATGGCAGGGTTCAATGCTTCTGTTATTCACTGGGGCTCCTTGCCTCAATTTGTGGCAATGCTGGTAGGCTTAGGCCTAATCAGTCCCAGCTTAATGATTCCCTTGATTTATAAGTTTGGTGCAGAGAAGGGTAGAATGGTATTTTTTGTGGTTGTAGGTTTCTTCTGTGCATTGGGCGCCATGGTTTCTGTAAAGGGAAGTATGATGCAGGTGCCTTCTTTCCCTGAGTTTGCAGTGATACTCGTGTGCCTGGTTTTATTTGGTATCTCCTGGCTGATTTCAGTGACAATTTATGAAAAGAAGCAATTCTAATATTCAGATAGGTGCATGAAATGAAATAAGGCCGACAGCAATATGCTGGCGGCCTTTGATATTACAAAATCTTCTCCATACCTACCTTCTGGGGCACCAGTCCGCAGCTTTCGTAGAATTTCATGGCGCTTGTGTTGCAGGACCATACATTTAGGGTCACATTATAGCACCCCTCTGCCTTGGCATAGGACAGTACGTACTCATAAAGCTGTTTACCGATATGCATGCCCCGCTTGCATTCATCCACACATAAATCGTCGATGTATAGGGTCTTGATGTCGGTCAGAATGTTATTGTCAATATACTGCTGAAACACGCAGAAGGCGTAGCCCAGCACCTCTTCTTTGTCATCCACTGCCACAAAGATGGGTTTGGAATCGTCGGCAATAATCGCCGCCAATTCAGGGTCCGTATATTTTTTTACATTGGCCTTAAATAAATCAGGTCTACCGTTATGATGTACCATTAAAACCTGATGAAGTAATTTATTAATACCATCCATATGGATATTTTGCGCACGTTTGATATTCATATAGGGCTCCTTCTATTTTAGTCAAGAAAAGAGCCGATAGATATCGGCTCCGGGTATCTTGCTTTATGATTTTCCGCTGTTTTTCTTTAAACGGATACGTTCTTTTTTCATAATGTAATTCTCGATGCCGTTTACCTTCTGATTGAATTTACAACCGTACAGTACACGGTTCTTCTCCAAATCCTCGGAACGTACGACCAATCCGTATAAATGGAAAGTAAATTTCTCTGAAAGCTCATCCAGATAATCATCTAAAACCACATGAATCACTTGATTGTTTTCAAACTTCAAATCCTGAGGAACTACCAGTGAAAAACCTCCGGCACTAACATCCTTGATGACAGCATCATAGGGAATGGCGTTTAACTTCTTTTGTACAGAAGTGGAGACACCTACAAAACAACGATAACTGTCACGGCGGTTGTAATTTTTGCTGGATGCAATGGAACTGATACTGTAGGTAAGAGTACCATCGAATTTTTTTACCAACGTGATGGCTACATTTTTAAATATTTGGGGAGTATCGCTAATAGGGGATACTACCAAATCAATGGTCAGATTGGCACCACGGAAGGTGACAATTTTGCCATCTACAAAAACAACATTTACCAAAACGAGATTTTTGCCGGGAGATACCTGATTGATTGTGGTATCAAAGGTCAAAGTCTCGCCGTTTATGTTGGCAAGCAATGTTACTTTTTCGCCTTCAATTAATTCGTTCAAATACATAACTCATACCTCTTTTGTATGGATGCCCAATATTTGCATCATAGCACAGGATGCATATAAGGGCAAAGAAAAACCTATCATATAGTACCAAGGTACTATAAAACAAGGATATTTAGGTTCGATAATTCTTGTTTTATGAGCTCCATGGCCTTCTGT
>JAFUKS010000163.1 GCA_017473445.1 Lachnospiraceae bacterium | reverse complement strand
GTAGCTCCCACACTGCCGATTTCTTCTTTATCTACCAGAATACAGCAGGCGGTTCTCTTCACCTTCTTTACATCCAGCATCGCCTCCATAGAGGTAAATGCACAGACTCTGTCATCCTGTCCGTAGGCCAAAATCATACTACGGTCAAAACCTGCCTCACGGGCCTTGCCTGCAGGCACAATTTCCAACTCAGCGGAGATGAAATCCTCTTCCTCCACATCATACATTTCTTTTAAAATATCCAGCACACCGGCTTTTACTGCTTCCTTGGCCTTTTCCTTGGACTTCTTTTTCTCATCTGATTCTGCTGTTGCATCCTCAGATACCTCCTCAACCTCCTCATCCCCGGAAATCACCAAAGGTTTATTACCCACAATCAAATCCAAAGCTTCACCTTCAATGACCCGTGCAGCCTTCTTTTCCAGCTGTTCCTGGGACAAATGGATGAGCAGATCGGAAATAAAGAATACCGGATCATCTTCATTCTCTCCCACATTTACTTCCACTGTGGTGCCGTCCTTTTTCACAATCACACCATGAATGGCCAGGGGCAGGGTTACCCACTGGTATTTCTTCACGCCACCGTAATAATGGGTATCCAAATAAGCAAACCCCCCCTCCTCATATAAAGGATTCTGCTTCACATCCAGCCTGGGACTGTCTATATGGGCCCCCAAAATATTCATACCCTATGTCATAGGTACATCTCCCATATGGAACATGACAATGGACTTATTCATCCATACACTATATACCTTATCACCGGGCTTCAAAGGAGTATTGTTCCGGGTATAAGTAGTTAATTCCTTGTAACCCTCTTTTTCAATACGATTGACAATAGTATCTATACATTCCCGCTCAGTCTTACCGTTATCGAGAAATTCACGGTAAGCTGTACATATCTTTTCACATTTCTTTATCTGTTTTGCATCATAGGTTTCCCATGTATTTTTCTTTTCCATAAAAGGCTCTTTCCTTTCTGTTTCCTTCTATATCTATATTTCCATATTATAGCAAAGCTATGCATTCTCTGCAAGTTGTGGCTTTTAACGAAACACCAAAATATAGCCAAATGCAATGTAACCCGACAGTATCAAATTTCTGTCGGGTTACCGTTTTTCTTTAATTAACTTCTTAATTCTGCACCGCAATTCTTATTCAACTGCTTCAGAATCTTCTTTACAAATGCATCCACAGAGTCTGCACCAAAAGCCTCCTCCTTGGGAGTGAATACTACAGAGAATGCCATACTCTTCTTGTCTGCTGCAATCTGCTCACCCTCATAAATATCAAAGAGGGTAATCTTGGTGATATACTTACAAGCATCCTGCATTACTGCTTCGATTTCTCCACATGTAGTTTCCTTAGGTACTACGATAGCCAAATCTCTCTGCTCCTCAGGGAACTTAGGCAAGGGCTGGAATACGGGTTTCTTGCCATACCACTGGGATACTACTTTCAGGTCAATTTCCATGATAAATGCCTGGGTACGAAGATCCTGCTCGTCCGCAATATCATATGCCAGCTTACCAAAGTATCCAATCTCCTGACCATCGCACTTAATGCATGCGGTCTGGTAGGGATGGGTAAAGGTGGTGGTAGCACTCTCGTAAGTAAATTTCAGTTGCAGAGTATCTGCAATCTTCTCAGCAATCCCCTTCATGGTATAGAAGGATTCCTTATCACCAAAGATACCTACACATAATCTTGCTTTTTCATCAGGATACTGAGTCAGGGGCAGTTCATAGGGTAGGAACACATTACCGATTTCAAACAATCTGCCTTCCAGATTACCTCTCTTCTGATTACGGGCAATGGCATTTACCATAGATGCTGCCAGAGTGGTTCTCATCAGGGACAGTTCTTCCGTAATAGGATTCAGCAATCTGATTGCCTTGCGTTCTACTGCATCCTCAGCAAATCTCAGCATATCCAAATCAGCAGGTGAGAAGAAGGAATAATGAATACACTCATAGGCACCTACACTGCAAAGAGCCTTCTTCAATTTCAACTCACTCTTCTGCACCAGATTCAATCCACCGATGGTTACCTTTGCAGAAGGCATGAAGGCAGGTACTACATGCTCATAACCATACAAGCGGATGACTTCCTCTGCCACATCCTGATAGGTCTCCATATCCTCACGATATGCAGGCACCTGAATGGTCAGATTATCGCCCTCAATCTTGGGAGCAAAGGTCAGGTTCTTCATGATTCTCATAATATCTTCATTGGGAACTACGATACCCAGCACTTTATTTACCTTATCAATGCTGACAGTCAATTCTCTGGGCTCTACGCTATTACCGGTATTGACATCCACATGCAGGGAAGATACCTTACCGCAACCCAGTTCTTCAATTAAATGCAGGGCACGCTTCATAGCCATAACGGTAGCATACTCATCCACACCCTTCTCATAGCGGGCACTGGAATCAGAACGCTTACCCAATGCTCTGGAGGTACGACGGATATTGTCACGGGCAAACTTTGCAGACTCAAACAATACACTGCCGGTGGTGTCACGGATTTCAGAATTTAATCCACCCATAACACCTGCCAGTGCCACAGGCTTCACACCGTCACAAATGACCATATTAGCATCGGTCAGGGTCAACTCCTGACCATCCAAAGTGGTAATGGGCTCACCGTTCTTTGCACGTCTTACATTGATGGCATTCCCCTCCAGGGTAGCCAGGTCAAAAGCATGCATGGGCTGTCCCAGTTCTTTTAAAATATAGTTGGTGATATCTACCACATTAGAAATAGCATCAATACCCACCAATGCCAGTCTACGTTTCATCCAAGCAGGGGACTCTGCTATCTTAACATCAGTTACATAATGAGCACTGTATCTGGGACACAAATCAGGGCAATCCACAGTCACAGTAAAGCCCTCTAATGTCTCAGCAGACTCGGTATAGTCTAATGCAGGCTCCTTTAAATCCTTTTCCAGCACAGCAGCTACTTCTCTGGCGATACCGTAAATACTCTGGCAGTCAGGACGGTTTGCAGTAATGGCAATATCAAAAATCCAGTCATCCAGACCTAAGATAGGCTTTACATCTGCTCCCACAGGTGCATCCTCGGGAAGCACCAAAAGTCCGTTATAACCTGCACCGGGATACATATTCTCGCTGACACCCAGTTCCACACCGGAGCACAGCATACCATGGGATTCATAACCACGTAATTTACCTTTGCCGATGGTCATGACACCTTCCACGGTCTTATGATCCTTTGCAGTAGCATATACAGTAGCTCCTACCAATGCAGCAGGGAACTTACCGCCGGCTTTTACATTGTCTGCACCACAGCAAATCTGGAACTGGCCATGCTCACCGCAATCCACCTGACATACATGCAGGTGGGTATCGGGAATAGCCTCACAGGTAAGCACATGTCCTACTACTACCTTACTAATATCTTTACCTACTTCATATAACTCTTCCACCTCGAAACCGCAGGAGAACAATTTATCCTGTAATTCCTGGGGAGTCACATCTATATCTACATATTCTTTTAACCAACTAAGGGGTGTAATCATATCTATTTACCTTTTCCTCTCTTTTATTCTGTTTTTTTGAAGAATGTTTCTCCGGAAACATTCTTCTGCAAAAAACTTAGAAATTGTTGACGCTGCACTTTGCAACGGCTTTACAATTTCTTTTTTTGCTTTAGTCATTGAGCTGCTTTAATACACGCAGGTCAGATTCAAATAACAGCTTGATATTGTTGATACCATACTTCAACATTGCAGTACGCTCGATACCGATACCGAATGCAAAACCACTGTAAACATTGGAATCAATGCCACAGTTCTCCAGCACCTTGTTATTTACTACGCCTGCACCCAAAATCTCAATCCAACCGGTACCCTTACAGAGCTTACAACCGGTTCCGCCACACTCAAAACAGCTACAATCTACTTCCACAGAAGGCTCTGTGAAGGGGAAATAGGAAGGACGAAGTCTGGTCTTGGTACCTTCTCCGTAAATCTTCTTTACAAACTCATCCAGCATACCCTGTAAGTCGCAAAGGGTGATACCCTTATCTACTACCAGACCTTCCATCTGGGTAAACATAGGTGAATGGGTAGCGTCATCATCAGAACGGAATACCTTACCGGGAGATAAAATCTTAATAGGAGGCTGCTGCTTCTCCATCACATGAATCTGTCCTGCAGAAGTCTGGGTACGAAGCAGGAACTCAGGAGACAGATAAAAGGTATCCTGCATATCTCTGGCAGGATGGTCCTGAGGGGTATTCAAAGCAGTGAAATTGTAGTAATCCGTCTCAATCTCAGTACCCTCATAGATTTCAAAGCCCATTCCTGCGAAAATATCAATCAACTGATTGCGAATCAAGGTAATGGGATGCAGATTACCCTCTTCGGATTCCACTGCAGGGAGAGAAATATCAATTTTCTCAGACTCATATTTATCCTGCAATTCCTTTGCTTTCATTTTGGTATCCAGCTGGCCCAAATAGTCCAGTGCCCATACCTTCAATTCATTAACCCCCTTACCATAGTCAGCTCTCTCCTCAGGGGCAATATTTTTCATTTCTTTCATCAACAGGCCAATTTTACCGGTCTTACCATCCAAAAATTTCTTTTTGAATTCATATACTTCCTTAGAGGAATTTAATCCCTCCGCACCGGAAATGATTTCCTGCTTAATTTGTTCTAAATTTGCGTTCATGTTCATCTTCCTTTCTTTTTCTCAATACCATACAATGCCGAGCACGCTCTATGCCCTATGCCGAGCACGCTCTATGCCCTATGCCGAGCACGCACCTCGATTCCGCTTCGCTTCATCTCGGTCGTGGGCTTTCGCCCAATCATCAAGTGTAGTTAAGCGCTCTTTCGTATGCAAGCATCCGACGAGCGTTAACCACACTTGATGGCTCGGCTCAACGCTTACACGCAAAAAGTCCCTTGTAGTTGTAAAACTACAAGGGACGAAATTTTCCGCGGTACCACCCTGGTTCCTGATAAACTATCAGACGCTCATTTACGCATAACGTGCGCTACCCGGCTTGAAATACTGGTTATATACGTTCCTCCAAGCAGCTCCGGTGGGAAATTCGAGAACCAACGATTAAATCAATCCGTCAGGATACATTCTGAACTTAAGGAAGCTTTCAGCCGGTGACTTCCTCTCTCTGTAAGAAAAATGCTCTCTACTGTACACCTTCATCGCTTTTCACTTATGAAATATAGTAAGTTTTTTTACGAAAAATGTCAAGAGGGAATTTCTTCGCTCCCAGATACATTTTGTGCTAATATTTACGCCAAATTGTAAATACTTGAAACTTTTTGATGATAACCAATCAAATTTTGGAACCGGCTACGGATATCAGTATGGCGAGACCGAAGGTACTATTGAAATATATATGGATGATATGTGGCGCATCTTTGCCACTAAAGAAGTCCGACAAAATCTTCAGTTTCCTGAATAATTTCCTATAGACCTTGGCTGTATTGGACATTCCGGATACTCTGACACCGGAAGTGAATACCACTTTACATCTCTCCACTGGCCCAGCTTATATCCCACATTACGAAAGACGCCTACTGTCTCAAAACCATACGCCTCATGAAAGGCCTCGCTATTGGGATTTGGACTGGTAACACCTGCATAGACCGTGCAATAGCCTTGCATCTTCAATAAGTCTATCAGTTTGTCGTATAGCATGGTCGCTATATGTTGTCTGTGATATGTTTCCTCTATATAGATAGACAAATCTGCCGACCATTGATAGGCTGCCCGTTCCCGATGCTTGGAAGCGTAGGCATACCCCACCACTTTACCGTCCATTTCACAGACCAAATAGGGAAACTGCTCCATAATTTTGCTCATTCGGTTTTGAAATTCAAGCACCGAGGGCACCTGCATCTCAAAGGTAATGGCCGTATCTGTGATATATTTTTGATATATATTTAGAATATTTTCTGCATCTTCCGGTTTAGCAAAACGGATTTTTCTATTTTCTTTCATATGTTTTATCTCATCCTTTTTACATAAAAGGTGTAACATCCCGACAGGCTTTATAATAGCTTGTCCAGACCCTACACCTTGATTTTCCTATGTTATTCTACCTATGATATTTTTGCCTTTATGTCTCTTACCTCAGACTCTAAGATACTTACCTTTACTGACAGCATTTCCACCTCGTTGTTGGGTTTCATTGCCTCCCGCAAATTTCTGGATAAGTCCAAATGTCCTTCTGCTACTCTTCGTATATTCGTTCTAATCTCATTTTCCTGCGTCAAACTAATTTCTATTACTTTTGCTTTTGTAACCTGCAATTCCGTCTTCATCTCAGCCACATTTGCTTGTGTCTTAAGCACTTCTTCCTTCAACACTATGATATCTGCTTTCACTTCCATCATATCTGACTTGAGTTCTGCAACCTCTTCTTTCAGTACTGTCACATCCGTCTTAAGCTCTGCTACATCTTCCTTCAGTACTGCCACATCTGTCTTAAGTTCTGTTACTTCTTCCTTTAGTACTGCTACGTCCGTCTTAAGCTCTGTTACATCTTCTTTTAGTACTGCCACATCCGACTTAAGCCCTGTTACATCCTCTTTCAGTACTGCCACATCCGTCTTAAGCTCTGCTACATCTTCCTTCAGTACAGTTACTTCTGTTTTGAGCTCTGCCATGTCTTCCTTCAACACAGCTACATCTGTCTTAAGTTCCTCTACATCTAACTTGAGTTCCGAAATATTTGCTTTTACCTCAAGCATATCTGACTTGAATTCTGTGACTTGATTCAGTATTAAATCTAGTTTTTGGCTATCCGTCATCCTTTCACCTCCCTTCCGTAGCACTATCATAGCATGGCTAAAATATAGTGTAAAGAAACATTTACAGATAACGTCAAAGTTCTACAAATCTAATATCTTCATTTCCTTTTATTTGTGATAATTAGCATTCACGTTTTATTAACTCACCTTTACCGCCACCTGGTACGCATCCTCATATACAATTTCACCCACAAAATTAGTATAAACCACATCATAGGGATGATTATATTTATCCAGTAATGCCGTCACCGGTTCCAATTTTTCCAGCATATGTGCAGTGGTTTCCACCTTGAAGTATGTAATGACCGGCTCATCCCCCCCTTGGCAAACCTCCGGAATAGGCAAATTTTCTTCAAACCAGGTATTGATACTTTTAAACAGTTCTGCATCTGCCTCTTCCATAATACCATCATAAATCTTCCGCCAGCACATGGCAAAAATACCTTTAGGTTGTTTTGTTACATAAGATAATTCTCTTCCTTGAATACGTACATACTTGAAATTCATACTGATACCTCCACTATTTTCACTATCATTTCTTTAATACGCTGCATCCCATCTTATTTCCAATATTCCAGCAGTTTTTCATCTATAGCCGCAATGGGCTCACCCTTAATTTGACTATAGAAAGTCAACTTTTCTATTTCTTCCTTGTCGCTACGTTTCTGCATGATGGCTTCCATCATAGCATCCGGAATGGTCACACCATACAAAGCACCATACTCCTCATGCCACTGGGGGTTAAAATATCCCGGTGCCATATGATAGTGCATTAATCCCAGATATTGATATTCCATGTTTTCCAGTCCCAATTCCTCATATCCTTCCCGCTCTATACACTGTCGAAGACTTTCACCTTCCTCTATGCACCCACCAAAAATCTCCCAACACTGGCGCCAATGATTCCACCCCATTAGATATTCTTCTCCCACCTTTACAACCACCAGCGCATGGGTTACCAGAGTATATTTCTGTTGTGCAGTCTCCTCGTCCACTAAAATCACATCCAACAATTCATTTCCCTTTTGGTCCTTTACAATCATGTGTTATTCTCCTTTCTTTCGTCACTTTATCCGGCATGCCGGCTAATATCCGGATAAATAAAAAACGCCTGTTAGGGAGTTTTTTCCCTAACAAGCGTGGATCAGACCTTCGTCTACTATCATTTTATATTTTATACTCAAAGCATTGTTTTGTCAATTGTACTTCATATTGTTATAATGAACACTTCCAACTAAATTGTAAAAAAATCTTAAACATTATCCTCTACTTTCCCTTCATAAATCATGCTATAATGAAACGAAAATAATTCTTTATGGAGGTGTACTATGAAATACACAAAACGATTGACCTCATTAATAGTTCTCATTGCCTCACTGCTGTTATGTGCCTGCGGCAAGACCTCTACATCAAACAAAGCCTTATACAATCATGGCATGGATATAATTGCACTGATGACAGAGATGGCCGATAACGAACAATATATATCCATTTTTACCGGCAATACAGACATTGCGGCCATTGTAAAAGGAATCAACCAGGGTGACTTTTCTACCCCCAAGGCCGTATATGCTTTGACCGTTCCCGACGCACAAATAGACACTCTGGCTGAAATAGAAAGCATGGGAAATCTTTCTCCTGAGCTCAAAAAAATGCTCCGTGACCGCTCTCTAGCAGCTCTGATAACCCAAATAAACGGCTTTGCCGGTGCAAACGCTTTGGCCACAGCTTCCTTGTGTAGTGCCGCTAAACCCTTAGTTGGCACCACCATTGATAATTATACTGTCTATATTTATACTTTTGAAAATGCCACGCCGATAGCAGTTATTTTCACTCCCGGCGAAGACAATATCACAGGTGCCACAGGACAGTTTATTTTGCATGATAAATTTACCTGCAATTCTGCGGAAGAGCTTGAAAGTCTCTTTGCTGATTGGAACATAGAAGTAAAGGTTGAGACAGTAAAATAATTTTCACAATTCCTTATAAGACAACTCAGAACATAAAAAAGCTGCCATAGGCAGCTTTTTTATTATTTATTTTTAGCCAGTGAGAATATACCATATGCCAGAATCCATTGTGCAGGAAAATAAATGGAATGACATAAAATGTATGTAAGCCGGGTTGTATCCGCAAACAAATTCAAAACCAGCATCACGTCAGAAATAAAAAACATCACACTTCCCAGTGCAAATAATTTATTAGATACAATGGGGTCGTAAAATATATTTACAAGAGACTTTCCGGTCATACCACAAATAATGACACAGTATACCACAACCACAATTGCCATTTCTCCAAAATCGAAAATAGGTGTCAGGAATAAAAAACACGTAATTCCAACGAAAATAATACCTGAGACAATAAAATCTTTTAAACACAGTTTTCGTATTTTGCAATAAGTAAAAAAATAGAAAAGATGTCCCAGTGCAAAAACTGCCGCACCCAATTCAAAGCTACTATTAATGGACACATCTCCACCCATGGCAAAAATAATACCAATCAGCATCAGTGTTGCAATTTTCATCTTACTGCTCTTTGCCTTTACGGCAAAAACATAATTAATGATTGCCAGAATCACAAAGCTTGTACTAGCCAGACATTTGAACGCAAAAATATTTGTAATATTAAAGCATACGGTATTAAAAATCAAAATCGCCAAAAAAATAAAGTTTGTTATAAATACCTTTTTCATAGTCCCTCCACTGTAATAAAAAATATGTCAGAAACAATCATATCAAACTGTTTCTGACATATCAATTAGACTATAGCACTAGTCCCTGACATATTTACCAGCTTTTGAAACACATCTCCCCGCTCCTCAAAATTCTTAAAATATCCATAGGATGCAGCGGCAGGTGAAAGTACACATGCTTCCCCGGCTCCGGTCAACTCTCCTGCCAGTTTCACTGCCATTGCCAAATCATCTACAAAAAAGACATTTTCACACTGCTTTACACTCTCCCAGATTCGTTTCCCGGCCTCATAAGCGCAGATAAATCTCACTGAAGGAGTGCTTTTTATAAAATCTTGTAGAATAGTGTAATCCACACCCCGATCCATACCACCGATGATCATACTTCCTACCTTTGGAATACTCTGTACCGCATGAATAGCCGCCTCCGGAATAGTACTAATAGAATCATCATAGTAGCGTACACCCTCTACCTGACCTACAAACTGAAGCCGATGGGGCAATCCCTGAAATCGGGCCATACTCTCCCGTACCTTGGCACCATCACAGCCATAAACCTGTGTAGCAATGCGATATACAATATCGGCATTATATTGATTATGGTCTCCCAGAATCTGCAATTCATAACGACTACTGAAATCATAGGGAAGCACCGTCACTTGGCCCTCGCAGGGAATCTCCGGTACATTCTCGCCTACCAGGAAAAAATCTCCTTCTTTCTGATATCTGCCGATATTACTTTTTGCCAAGAAATACCGCTCCAAAGTATCATAATAATCCAAATGCTCCTCATACAAATTTAAAAAAACTGCCACATGAGGGGATACCTTGGTGTGGGCCAGCTGATGACAGGACATCTCAAATACCACAATGGTATCCTCATCCATCTCACTGAAATAATCCAAACAGGGCAACCCGATATTCCCCATGAGTATGACCTTTTTGCCGCTATTTTCCTGTAATACCTGATACAGCATAGAGGAAGTGGTGCTCTTGCCCTTAGTACCTGTAATACCTATGACCCTATCCCTATACTCTTCCAAGAAAATCTCTGTCTGGGAAGTAAATTTCGGATGCTCTTCATCCATACGGATGCCGGGACTTTTGATGATATAATCATAGTCCTCCTCTCTTATCTCCTCTCGCTTACCTTCAAATACAGTGAGCTGCGCACCGGGACATATTTTTCTAAAAAAAGCTTCCGTGGACTTGCCTTCCCGTCCATAACCCCATATTAAAATATTTTTGTTTTGAAATTTATCAATTACTTTCGCCAAATCAGTTTCTTCCCTTCATCATATCAATAAACTCTTCCGGCAAATTATGTTCTGATTCAAACCCTTCCAGCATAGGCCCAAGGGGTTGTGCTGTAGCCAAAATCTGTTGTGCATAACGCTCTGTCAGCAGACTCTTGCCCCCCTGCTTGATGTGATAACGCAAGGAAGCTAATACCTCGCTACGGGTACCCACGCACTCAAAGGGCTTATTCTCTAAAATACCTGTAAGCTCCCGGAAATCCTTATCTAAGGATTCTTTATCCAATAGCTTCTCCCCAAATATCTCTACTAAACGCTCCTGACTTAAGAATGGCGTCAAAATAATATACACAAAAAGACACTTGGGACAATCACAGCACCAGATTCCCTGCTTACTGCCCTTATTA
This sequence comes from Lachnospiraceae bacterium, assembly GCA_017473445.1. Taxonomy (GTDB): domain Bacteria; phylum Bacillota; class Clostridia; order Lachnospirales; family Lachnospiraceae; genus Acetatifactor. Next base: position 2,843 of record JAFUKS010000163.1, on the reverse strand, counting down.
CAGCTGCGAAAAATTTCATGATACCGTGAAAACTTAGCAAATTCCCGGGCAATCTGTATCTCTGCCCAAGGGCGAAGCAAACTGAAATAATGGATATCCGAATCTGTCACCTGCTTAAAATATTCGATAAAATCACGCTCAAATTCCAAGCTCTTGGAATATTGATGATTTACAAAGGAATTCTTTACCGTAGATTCATTGGCACTGGTCTCATTGGACAGAGCAATATATTTTCTACCGCTAAGGTAAGCCGCAATCACCGTTGAAAATGCCACAATGGCAGAAAAAGGCGTATGCCCATTGAGATATCCCTCGGCATTCAGTTTCAGCATATTGGGACACAGGGTACGCTTGGCATAATAATCCCCCTGTTTCTCCTCATAAGCATCAATAACTTCTTTAATAGCACTGCCATAATTTATGTGATAAGTGGTCACACCAAAGTCCTGTAATAAACACAAAGATACCACTGAATCCTTACCACCGCCTACCGGCACCAGACAGCCTTCATAGGAAGCCTTATCATGAAGCACTCCGGGATACTCCTGTTCACAACTAATTTCCACCAATTCCTCCTGAGATACAGAAATACCGTTTATGTATTGGAACTCTCCCAATCCATGATAATAAAGCTTCTGCCACCACTTCAGCTGTTCCTTTGTAAAGCCGCCGCAAAGTACCCGTACCTTCTTAGGGCAGGTACATTTATAATAGCTGATGGTCTCCACCATACCCAGCTGAAATACCAGTTGACGCAATATACTTTCATCCGCTTCCCTTAAAATAGGGAACTGCCAGGTAGGGTGAAATTCACTCAAACCCGGAATTTCAAAATCATACACAATTTTGTAGCAATCTCCCTCCCTGGTAAGCTGAAAATCCTTATATATAAATTCTGTATATTTTTCTCTTAACTCATTAAAGCCTTTCAAACAATTAGCCTCCTGCATAAATCAAACAATCATTATAAAAAAAAGTCAAAATCTCTTGAGCTGTGTAACCGGCGTAAGCCATATTTTTGGCTCCATTTTGACTCATGCCCACACCATGTCCCAGTCCACCGCCTACTACGGTATATCCTACCACATTACCGTCTACATTTCCAGTATCCAGTATAAAAAAGGAACTGGGTAACATACTTGACAAAGTAGTGGTACTGCCATCCACCAGTTGAAACTGTGTATTATTATTTAATAGCAACGTACGGATATTCTGTCCGCCTTGCACCTGATACACACCTGCATCCGTATACAAAATCATGGCCTGTACATTACCACCACGACCTCTTTCACTGATGACCATACGCTCCAACCGCTTAAATTTCTTTATCTGGCCGGTGATAAAGCGCCCTTCTTCCAGCACCATAACACTCCACTTGCTTTTTCCGCTACATATTTTTAATTGGCAATATAGTTCTTCCATATCAATATCAGCCACCTCATATTTCCAACGATACCAGTTTTCCCTGGCTTCGAAATCTGTCTCTTTTACATTCGTAATAAATGCTTCAAATTGCTTTTCATCGGAGTAATCTGTTTCACCTGACGAAACCAAAGGACTCTTGGATTCTTCCATGTAACCTGTCATCACAGAGGCATTTAAAAGCTTTGCCTCCAAATAAGCAGGATAATTCTCATTTCCCCAAATATCTCCATCCGCTCCAATGCCACAGGAAGTGGAATAATAATAGCTTTCTATCAGCTCCCCCGTGGAAGAAAACAGAATTTGTCCCCTGGTTTCATCCACTGCCTGATTGGTACTATCCTGTTCTTTGATATTATTATACACCTGATAAGTAGTACTATCATCCAAATGGGCCTCATACTCCGGATAACCGGGCGAAAGCAAAAAACGAAAGGCATAGGTACGGGCACTGATAGCCTGTGCTTTTAGTGCCTCCATGGGATAACTTGCCGGCATCTCACTGGGTACGCAACTATATAAATATTCTTCAAAGGGTAATTGATTAATTAATATCAACCCCTCCTGCGTACGCCTTATCTCCAGGCTGCCACGATAACATGGTGCTCCATAATGCCTGCTGATACCCAAAACCTGAAGCAGCTGTTCCTGTTTGGGAAAAATACGAATCACATCACCATTTAAAAAACATGTGCTTTTAGGAGTAATTTTTAATATTTCCCCAGCTTCATATGCTACCTTGACACCACTACTTTCATCCGATAATGCAAAGGCTCCGGCACAGGTTATCTCTAGCACGTCATGATACACGTCTGTGAAATCTGTAGTTTTTATAACCACGCGAATTTCCGGATTCTCCGGAATCTGTAGCAGAGGACTATCCTTTGGTACCTCCACCTGTGTCTGTTCCTTTCCTTCTTGGGAATTCTCATAATGTATCAAAATTAAATTTTCAATTTGTTCCCGATCCGCATAATGCTCTTCTTCTCTTATATTACCGGAGCCTGCCAGCACCAGAATCAGTTCTAACATAATCAGAAAAACACCAAAATACAGTACTCCGTACAATACCTTCAACCGAAATCGTATTTTGTTATGTTCCTTTTTACTCATAAATGCTCCCCTTTACAATGGCTAAGTATCTTATCAATATGCGTGTAAAAGGACAAAACAGCCATGCAGACATATGCCTGCATGGCTGTTAATCTTACGTATATTATTCCCCGAAATGCCGCCCTTTGCACTTTGACTCCTAGCATAGCTAGGTGGGTAACCGCAACCAAGCTTTTGCCTTCCCTTGCAATCCTCTTACGAGTGAGGGCTTGACAGCCACTTGACAATATAGGAATCCCTTTTTATACGTGTAGGTTCAAAAATAGCAAAGTTTATCGGACATCCCAGGATAAATACTCACATTGCAT
>JAFUKS010000162.1 GCA_017473445.1 Lachnospiraceae bacterium | reverse complement strand
TGACCGGGATCACTTACCTGTAAATGCAAAGGATCGGTATACATGCTCATAATCTTGGTCCGCACCTCATCTGCAGTATCAGATAAGTAAATGCAATTGCCCAGGGACTTGCTCATTTTTGCCTTGCCGTCAATGCCGGGCAGTCTCATACATGCCTCATTTTGAGGTAATAATGCGGTAGGCTCCACCAATACAGGCGCGTACACAGTATTAAACTTATGTACAATCTCTCTGGTCTGCTCAATCATGGGCAACTGGTCACCGCCTACGGGAACGGTAGTGGCCTTAAAAGCGGTAATATCCGCCGCCTGGCTGATAGGGTAGGTAAAAAAGCCTACGGGAATGCTGGCTTCAAAATTACGCATCTGAATCTCACTCTTTACAGTGGGATTACGCTGTAATCTGGATACAGTCACCAGGTCCATATAATAGAAGGTCAGCTCGCAAAGCTCGGAAATCTGGGACTGGATAAAAAGGGTGGACTTGGTAGGGTCCAAACCACATGCCATATAATCCAATGCCACTTCAATAATATTCTGGCGTACCTTCTCAGGATTCTCAATATTGTCAGTCAGTGCCTGGGCATCTGCTATCATAATAAAGGTCTTGTCATACTCGCCGGAATTCTGCAGCTCCACTCTTCTGCGAAGAGAGCCTACATAATGTCCCACATGCAATCTTCCGGTGGGTCTGTCACCTGTTAAAATTATCTTACTCATAAATCATCCGTACCTTTCCATATTTACTCCCTCTATCATACCATTTTTTCGCTCAATGGCAAATAGTTTTTTGCATAAAGAGAAGGGCAATACATTCGTGGGCCAAAAGGGGCACCGCAGCCAAAAGAGTAAGCAATCCCCACTCCTGCAAGGACAAATGAGAGGTACCGAAAACCTCAATAAAGAACGGAATCTCTGTGACCAACACCTGCATAGCAAAGCCCAGCACCACAGATACTACCATCAAAGGATTGGACATAAAATGGCTGCCCAGGGCCGGTCTGTGGGTATCCCGCATACCTACCGCATGAAACAGCTGGCACATCCCCAGTACTGTAAAGGCATAGGTCTGAGATCTGGCCAGTATCCGCTCCTGGGCCAGACAGTTCTGTATATTTTCAATGGAAAAGGGCAGTTCATTATACTGTAGGATGACCAAGGGAATCAGCAAAAAGGCCACCAACCCGATTATGGTAATCAACGCCCCGTAAAAACAGGTGCATAAAAGCCCCCCTCTGGCAAAAAGACTTTCTCCCGGTCTTCTAGGCATACATTCCATCTGTCGCTTGGGGTCATTTTTATCCATGGACAACGCCAGGGCAGGCAGGGAATCGGTAATCAAATTAATCCATAAAATATGTCCCGACTTCAAAGGCGATGCCAACCCCATAAGTACCGCCACAAACATGGTCAGCATTTCACCCAAATTGGAGGATAATAGGAAAATCACCGTCTTGCGGATATTTTCATAAATTCCCCGCCCCTCTGCAATGGCTTTTTCCACTGTGGCAAAATTATCATCCGTCAGGATAATATCTGCTGCCTGCTTTGCTACATCCGTACCGCATTTTCCCATAGCAATACCAATATCTGCATTTTTTAGGGAAGGGGCATCATTGACCCCATCTCCCATCATGGCTACTACTTCTCCATTTGCCTTAAGCCCCTTTACAATCTCCACCTTCTGGGACGGCGTGACCCGGGCAAATACCCTGGTATGGGCCAATTGCTTCTCCAATTCTTCCTTTGTCAATTCTCCCATTGCCCGGCCCGTAAGACACTGCTCCTTACGCTCCACAATGCCCAGCTTTTTGCCCACCGCATAAGCGGTATCCACATGGTCTCCGGTAATCATCACGGTGCTAACCCCAGCTCTGCGGAAGCTCTTCACTGCCTCAGCTGCCTCCGGACGAATAGGGTCCATCATTCCCAGCATACCCAGCCAAATCAGATTTTGTTCCCGGCTCCTGCCATCGCCCTTGGCCAAGGCCAGGGTGCGGAGGGCTTCCCCGGACATTGCGGACACCTGTTGCAACAGCTGCGTACGTTTGCTTTCTGTCAAAGGTACCACACCGCCTCTTCCCTGTATGCGGGTACAACATTTCAGCACTTCATCCGGTGCACCCTTGGTATAACTGACTCCTGAGGCATGCATTGTGGTCATCATCTTCCGGCCCGAATCAAAGGGCAGTTCCCCGGTTCTGGCATTCTGCCTGCGAAGCAATTCCCCATCCATATCATGATCCAATGCCAGCTGCAGCAGTGCCAGCTCCGTAGGGTCCCCCACCCGGTTATCCTTTTGGATATGGGCATCATTACAAAGTACCATTCCTTTGAGAAATTCCTGCATCAGGGAATCATCCTCCAGGCAGACCCTCTCCACGGTCATGCAGTTCTGGGTCAGGGTACCGGTTTTGTCAGAGCAGACCACTGTCACTGCCCCCAAGGTTTCCACAGAGGGCATCCGGCGTACAATGGTGTTTACCTTAACCATCTTGGCTACACTTAAAGCCATGGTCACCGTCACCACTGCCGGCAGTCCCTCAGGCACCACCGCTACCGCCAAAGATATAGCAGTAATCAGCATCTCCGGTACATCCCGATGTTGCAGTACTGCAATGAAAAATAGCCCCACGCATAATCCGATGGACAGTATACTTAATAGTCTTCCCAATTCCCCCATACGTTTTTGCAAAGGAGTGGCTTCCTGACCTGCATCCTCTATCAGCGCTGCAATTCTTCCCAACTCTGTACGCATCCCGGTGGCAGTGACAATTCCCATCCCCCGACCCTGGGTCACATAGGTGGACATAAAGGCCTTGTTATAATGCTCCCCCTTGTGGGAGCTACGGGTCGCATCCTTTTCCACCGGGAGGGATTCTCCGGTGAGTGCAGCCTCTTCCACCTTCATATGACTACTTTCAATCAGCTGCAAATCTGCCGGTACCTGGGCACCTGCTTCCAGACATACCAAATCTCCCTCCACCAGTTCCTTGGCGGGAATCAGCTTTTGAATCCCCTCCCTGATTACCACTGCCTGGGGACTGGTCAGCTGCTTCAATGCTTCTAATGCTTTCTCTGCCTTACCCTCCTGAATCATTCCCACCGTGGCATTGACCAGCACCACCACTACAATAATGACTGCGTCGCTGATTTCCCCCAGCATTGTAGAAATCACTGCTGCCACCACTAATATGTAAATCAGAGGGTCCTTTAATTGTTCTACAAAGGTAACCAATGGAGATTTAGGCTTTTTCTCCTGCATCTGATTATAACCGTCCCGGGCCAGACGTCTGCGGGCCTCCTGTTCTGTAAGCCCTCTGTTCCTTTCCTCCCCCCTTGGCAGTACTTTTTCCGGATACATCTGTCTTTCCATAGACACCTTTTCCCTCCTATTATTATCGCATTGCAATTTTATGCTTTTAGGGACAAAAAAATGTTTTGGAATTGTATAACTTTCCTTTGTGTGGTATACTAGGACGTTGTATTAAATGATTTTTTTATGTAAATTGAGGTAAAACATATGAAACCGGGCTTTGACAACGACAAATACTTGAAAATGCAATCCGCTCATATAATGGAGCGCATTGCCCAATTTGATAACAAACTGTATCTGGAGTTCGGCGGCAAGCTCTTTGATGATTTCCATGCCTCCCGGGTGCTACCCGGCTTTGCGGCAGACAGTAAGCTACAGATGCTGATGCAGCTGGCTGACCAGGCGGAAATCGTAATGGTAGTCAGTGCCGAGGACATCGATAAGAATAAGGTACGCGAAGACTTGGGAATTACTTATGACAAGGATGTAATCCGCTTGATGGATGCATTTCGCAGCCGGGGTTTATATGTAGGCAGTGTGGTACTGACCAAATACGCCAAACAGCGTAGCGTGGTAGCCTTCCAGCAACGGCTGGAACAACTGGGTATCAAGGTATATCGGCATTATCTGATTCCCGGCTATCCTGCTAATGTACCCTTGATTGTCAGCGAGGATGGTTACGGCAAAAATGACTATATCGAGACTACCAGACCTTTGGTGGTGGTCACCGCACCGGGTCCCGGTAGCGGCAAAATGAGTGTATGTCTGTCCCAGCTGTACCATGAATTAAAGCATGGGGTACGGGCCGGTTATGCCAAATTCGAAACCTTCCCCATTTGGAATCTCCCTCTGGACCATCCTGTCAATCTGGCCTACGAGGCAGCTACTGCTGATTTAAATGATATTAATATGATTGATCCCTATCACCTGAAGGCTTACGGCATTACCACTGTCAACTACAATCGTGATGTGGAAATTTATCCTGTATTAAATGCTATCTTCATGAAAATTTACGGTAGCAGTCCCTATGCATCCCCCACGGATATGGGCGTGAACATGGCAGGCAACTGTATCTTTGATGACGAAGCCTGTAGAGAAGCCTCCCGCCAGGAAATTATCCGCCGCTATTATCAGGCTGTGGCTGGTTTGGCTGACGGCTCCCGAAGTGCAGAAGAGGTAAGCAAAATTCAATTATTGATGAGTCAGGAAAATCTGGAACCCACAGACCGAAAGGTGGTATCCTACGCTCTGGAAAGAGCCCGTGAAACCGGTGCTCCCGCCACAGCCATTGAACTACCGAATGGACAGGTAATTACCGGCAAGACCGGCGATTTACTTGGTCCCAGTGCCGCTGCAGTAATGAATGCCATTAAGGTGTTGGCCGGAATTCCCCATGAGAAATTGATTCTTTCACCGGAATCCATTGCTCCTATTCAGGCATTAAAAACCCAGTACCTGGGTAGCAGGAATCCCAGACTGCATATTGATGAGGTACTAATTGCACTATCCGCCACCGCAGCCAACAATGAAGCTGCTGCACTGGCTTTGGCACAGCTTCCCAAATTGAAGGGTTGCCAGGTACATTCCAGTGTACGTCTTTCCGCAGTGGACAAGCGTATGTTCAAAAAATTGGAATGCGATTTAACCTTCGACCCTAAATCAGAATAGCTATAAGTCCTCTTTATGAGGATATGAACAAAATGCAAGTCTGCTTTTGATAGCAAACTTGCATTTTTATTTTCTGACATTTACGGTATTTCAAACATAACATGTACTATTTATTTACAAAAAATTCTATATTGTGCTATTTTTTAGGGGTTTTGACACATCTCTGACCAACACAGTCAACTTTGTCTATATTTAGTGTTTGCTTCTGGTACCATAGTACTAAATATTGTGTTTTTGACAGTTTTCTTGCAAATTCTACATTTTATATCCTGCATATAGTAACGCTCTATTGCAACATCATAATCCTTCCCGTTTTTCATACTACTATACTATTGCAGGCACTTTTTACATTTCTTCTTGCATAATTCTATACTATATCTCTCCAGACTACTTCCATCTATTTCTTATCACTCCTTGGCTACTCACGGCCGTTTCTTATCACCCCTTGGCTACTCCCGGCCGTTTCTTCTTTTCCCATCCTCACACTACTTTACCCACATATATTAATATTACATACCTTCTATGTTCTCCAAATAATAGCATGCTCCCTATTATACTTATCATTTCCAGATTTAGTAGGGTGAACAGACAAGTCTTTCTCCGACTTTTCTTACCTTTTTACTGATTAGTCGGGTATCAAGGTAGGTCTTTTCCCGACTTTTTTTGCTTTTTTTCTGCTCAGTCGGGTGTAAAAGAATGTTCTCCCCATACTTTTCTCGCTTTTTACCCTGTTTAGTCGGGTGCAAAGCTAAGTCCTTCCCCGACTTTTCTCGCTTTTTAC
>JAFUKS010000161.1 GCA_017473445.1 Lachnospiraceae bacterium | reverse complement strand
TATGTGGTTTATTTTTCATTGGATTAGGTATCTATGATATCTGCTCTAAAAATCAGTTACCTTTCTGCATTTGGTCCAATGAGGAGACGGAGCCCATGCGGGATGTAAAGGGCCACAATAGAGCCGTGGGAATTTTGTGGTGCATATACGGCATAGTATTTATGCTTCTGGGCTTACCACTGATGACAGGGCAGAATTCTCCCTATATTATTATTTCCATTCTGGGGGTAGCCTTTGAATCCCTTGTGGCTATGGCGGTGTATGTAGTGGTTATTGAAAACAAATATAAGAAATAGAGGAGAGAAGATTATGATAAAGATAGCGGTAGTAGGTACCGGGAAACTGGGTAGTACCCTTATGAAGAGTATTCAGAAGAGGGAAGGTGTGAGTCTTTCCAATGTAATTGCCAGACCCGGCAATTCCTTTGTGGGCGGGGATGTATCTCAGATTATCGGGGGAGCAGATACCGGGCTAATTGTGCTTGACGATATCGAGGCGGCAGGAGACTGTGATATATTCATTGATTGTACCAGTGCTGCTGCTTTTATGGAGAATAATTTACCCAAATATAAACTGAAAGGAAAGCCCTTGGTAATTGCGACCACGGCATTTTCTGACGATGACATGGAAGCAATTAGAGAGTATGCGCAGCAACAACCTGTTTTCATGACCGGCAATTTCAGTGTGGCATTGCATGATTTCATAGAGGTGATTCGATTTGCGGCAAAGAAGCTGGGGAGTGATACGGATGTACAGATTATTGAGTATCATCACAATCAAAAGAAGGATGCACCCAGTGGTACAGCCTTGATGATCCGGGATGCATTGGTGGAAAGCAATCCATTGTTTACCCCGGAAAATGTGGATATCAGCAGTGTCAGAGGGGGCAATATTTTCGGTGAACATGAGGTTATTTTTGCCAATAGCAAGGACGAAGTCACCACCTTTAAGCATCAGGTGTCTTCCCGGGAGACCTTTGCAGAAGGTGGCGTGGATGTGACCTGCTGGCTGGTTACCCGGGAAAATGGTTTGTATTCCATGGACGATTTCTGTAAGTAGGATTAACCGGACAAAGCCTGGCACATATCAAAGTCCTATCGGGAAGCCAGGCTGGCATGAATGACCCCGCAGCCGATTTTGGTACCGGAATCGCCGGCGGGCTGGCTGGTGAAGTCGTCTCGCATATCGTGGATAACCAAGGACTTGCCCAGGATATTTGCGATAGTGAAGCGGTCTGTAAAAAAACACATCCAAGCACTTCCCTGATTACTTAGGAGGGGCAATAGGTCTCCTGCATGTCTGGGATGAAAAGTAGAAGAGGGATTGTAGTGACTACCTGTTTGGTCGAAGGGTGGCGTACAATCCCCCTTTTCATGAATGTGCATACCATAAAAGCCGGAGGCATTGGCCGGAAGACCGTGAATTTCCGCACTGACGATGACACCGCCGGTGGAAGTCTCCATAAAGGATACCAGACCATACAGTTTGGGATACTCCTGATTGCCCTTTATCCAGGCCTGGGCCTTGGGCTGGTCCTGTATTTGCATAGGAGTCAAATGATTGATGGGAGAAAAATATTCCATAAAGAAGCCTTTTCTTTTTAGGATATGACAGAAAACGACTTTGGTGCAGAAATGAGGAGCAGGCCTTAGTGAAAAAGTGCACATAATATACTAAAAAAAATCAAAATTTTTTTTCTAAAAGTATATTTTCATATGAAAAAAAGTCTGCTAAAATTAAGTTCAGTTTTTAATATAAACATAACAAATTTCAGGGAGGTAATGTGAAATGAGCATCAGAATCGGTATTTTAGGCTATGGAAACTTAGGCAGAGGCGTGGAATGTGCTGTGAAACAGAGCCCCGATATGGAGCTGGTGGCAGTATTTACCAGAAGAGCCCCTGAGGATGTAAAAATATTAACCAGGGAAGCAAAGGTGTGTACCCTTGCAGAGATTGAGAATTGGAAAGATAAGATAGATGTAATGATTCTGTGTGGTGGCAGTGCTACGGATTTACCCCAGCAGACTCCTCAGTACGCATCTATGTTTAACGTGGTGGATAGCTTTGACACCCATGCACGGATTCCCGAGCATTTTGACAATGTGGATGCTGCTGCCAAGGCAGCTGGCAAGGTGGGTATTATTTCTGTGGGCTGGGACCCGGGAATGTTCTCCTTGAACAGACTGTATGCAAACGCTATTTTACCCATGGGTAAGACCTATACCTTCTGGGGGAAGGGCGTCAGCCAAGGACACTCCGATGCCATCCGTCGTGTGCCCGGTGTGAAGAATGCAAAGCAGTACACCATTCCTGTGGAAAGTGCATTGAAACAGGTAAGAAGTGGCGTTGGACCTGATTTGACCACCAGAGAGAAGCATACCCGTGAATGCTTCGTAGTATTGGAAGAGGGTGCAGATACAACCAAGGTAGAAGAGGCTATTAAGACCATGCCCAACTACTTTGCGGATTATGATACCACCGTACATTTTATCAGCGAGGAAGAACTGCTTCGCGACCATAGCGGTATCCCTCACGGAGGATTTGTTATCCACAGCGGTAATACCGGCTGGAACGAAGAAAACAACCATGTCATTGAATACAGCCTGAAGCTGGATTCCAATCCGGAGTTTACCTCCAGCGTATTGGTGGCTTATGCAAGAGCAGCTTACCGTCTGTCACAGGAAGGGCAGAGCGGTTGCAAGACTGTCTTTGACATCGCGCCTGCATACTTAAGTGCCCAGACCGGTGCTGACCTGAGAGCACATTTATTATAAGTTTTTAGAAACTGAAGCCCGAAAACTCACTATCTTTAGATAAGAGAGTTTTCGGGCTTTTTATATTATCGTTATCGCTACATGCTACAGGTGCAACATGATTTTCTAAAACAGCAGGTAAGGCAGTAACGTAAATAGCCGGTAGAGGGGCATATTGTTTACACTTTGGGCACTTAAAAAACGTCAGCACTTAGCGAGGTAAAAGAGCACTCGGCGAGTGCTCTTCAAGCTTAGTACTGTTACGTTTTTTACGTAGCGAAAGCGTGCCCAAAGGTAAATAATAAGCCCCCTGCCGGCTATGTAGTCCTTGCCCATACCTTCGTCTCTTTAGAACACCAGCTGCACCAATAGCATGTAGCAGATGGTACCCCCGGCGATGGAGAGCAGCATTTGGCGTTTCCATAAATGCAGTGCCACCACCACTCCGATGGCGATGAACTCCGGGATGCCGTGGCTTCCGGTGAGCAGATTCACATTTTTCAGACAATAGATAATAAGCATTCCAAAGACTGCGGAGGGCAGTACCTTGCCCAGGTATTGTATGTATTTGGGTGTTTCCTTATTTCCGGGAAATATCAGAAAGGGTAAAAATCGGGTAAGCATGGTACCCAGTACTGCAGCACCAATAATCAGAAACTGTTGTGTGAGAGTCATAATCAAATCTCCAATCTTTAAAATCGCCCGCTGTCCGCCGAGGAACAGCGGGGCTCTAAAACAGCACGTAGCAGGGACAATACAGTCAGTATCAATAGCATGGATGGCAGTAGGAAGTCATCTGCTCCAAAGAGTATCAGGCATAGCAGGGGGAGTGCAAGTCCCAAACAGGAGGAGATGTGGTCCGGTTCTTTTAACCACTGCTCTAAGAAAATGACCACAAGTAAAGCGGTCATGGCAAAGTCCAAGCCTTCCGTATTAAAGTTCAAAATGGAACCAAAGAGACCGCCCAGAGTGGCACCGGATACCCAGTACAGATGATTCAATAAGGTGACAAAGAACATGAACCAGCCCTTGTCCACCCCTTCCGGTACTTTGGCTGTATAGTTGATGGAAAAACTTTCATCGCACATACCGAAAATCAAATAAATCTTTTTCAGTCCCGTGCCCTTATATTTATCCAGCATGGAGATGCCGTAAAACAGGTGACGGGCATTGATCATTAGGGCCATGAGGAAGGCTGCCATGGGCTGGAAGGTCCCCTGAAGCATACTGACTGTGACAAACTCCATGGAGCCTGCAAAGATGGTGGCACTCATCAGCAGCGGGAACCAAAAGGGAAAGCCCGATGCATCCATATACATACCATAAGTAATTCCCAGAAACCAGAATCCTGCAAAAATCGGAATGGTATAGGGAAAGGCGGCCTTTAGGGCCGGCATCAGTTTATTTGTTTTCGTCATAATGAACTCCTTAAAGGGGAGAAAAGTAAATCCGTTTACTTTTCCCATATCTATGATAAAATAATAAATGGTTTTCACTTACCGAAAGTAATGTTAGCAGAAAAAAAATAAAACAACAAGGGGACAGAGGAGATGACAGAGAGAAAATTCGGAATTCATGGTGGGATGTTGAAGGTGATAGCATTGTTTTTGATGCTGCTGGATCATGCCTGGGCTACTATTATACCGGGAAATGACTGGATGACCTGGCTGGGCAGGATGGCTTTTCCTATTTTCGCATTCCAGGTATCTGAGGGCTTTGTGTACACCTCGGATGTAAATAAGTATATAAAGCGTTTGTTTATTTTTGCACTGATTTCAGAGATTCCCCTGAACCTGATTTTTGGAGGCGGATTGCTCTTTCCCTTTCATCAAAATGTTATGTTTACCCTGCTTTTCGGCCTGCTGGCAGTACGTAGCGTGGATAGACTCCGCGAAGGCTGGAGAAAAGAGCAGGTATCCGGTCAAGAGCCAGTAGAAGGTATTGAGCGTGAAGACGGGTTAAAGGCAGGACTTGCTAAGGGTGCCTGGTGGTTACATTGTAAACGGTTTTTACGGGCGTCTTTGCCGGTATTGGGCTATTGCATACTGGCTACTGTGACTCTTTGTGACTATGACTATCGGGGAGTACTTACGGTAGTCATGTTTTATTTGGTGCGGGAGCTTCCCTATACTAAGCTATGGCAGGTGCTGGGAATGCTTTTCATCAATGTATGGCTGGTAGTGGGACAAAATATTGTCTTTACGCTGGGGGGCATGGAACTACATTTTCCGGTGCAGGGCTTCTCTGTATTTGCATTACTGTTTATTTGGCTGTACAATGGCAGAAGGGGCTGGAAGAGCAAGGTATTTCAGTATGCATGCTATATTTTTTATCCCTTGCATGCGGTGGTATTGTATTTGATTTGGCTACTGAAGTAGGAGGTAACATCGGAGAAGGGTGTAGCGGAACGCAGTAGATGTATTCAAAAGATGCTGAATAACATATTGTAAGGAATAGTACAATGAAGAGACTAGAAATAGAACAGGCCTTTGCACAGGAGAGTCTGGATAAGATTTATGATTTATATATGAAGGCTTTTCCCAAGGAGGAACGGAAGCCCTTTGAGATGATGGTTCAAAAGCAGCAGGAGGGTTCCATGGCACTCTATGCTCTTACAGATGAGCAGGGTGTGTTTGTGGGATTGGCGATTTTTGTATTCGGTGGGGATATGGCACTTCTGGATTATTTTGCCATAGAACCGGAGTTCCGCAATCAAGGAGTGGGTACCCGGGCATTGGGACAGCTGCAACAGCTGTTCCCGGAGAAAAGGTTTTTCCTGGAGATAGAAAGTACCTACGAACAGTGCGAGGATGCGCCTAATCGGGCCAGAAGAAAGCGTTTCTATTTACAAAATGACATGACGCCGCAGAATTATTTGATTCGGCTATTTGGAGTGGAAATGGAGATATTGACCTATCAATGCAGTATTACGTATGAAGAGTATTACAGTGTCTATGAGGGGATTTGTACCCCTGTAATGTTGCATAATGTACAGTTCCTAAAGACCCTGGAGTAAACAAAGGGCTGGAAAGAAGAGGAAAAGCAATTAATATATTCAAAGAAATGGAGAAAACGGAGCGGGAAATGCTTCGGGACGGAGGAAATGATGAAGACTTATACTTTATTAAATGGTGTGGAAATACCTGCGGTGGGCTTTGGTACTTATTTAGCTACCGAGGGAAATGGAAAGCAAGGCATTTTGAACGCTTTTGCAGCAGGATATCGATATCTGGATACGGCTTCCTTTTACAAGAATGAGGAGGAAATCGGCGAAGCTATCCGGGAAAGCGGAATTTCACGTAAGGAGCTGTTTCTGGCCAGTAAGGTATGGCGTACGGAGATGGGCTATGAGGAGACCAAGGCTGCTTTTGCGGCATCCCTGCAGAGACTTGGTACAGATTATCTGGATTTGTATCTGATTCATTGGCCCAAGGTATCCGCTGATGCGCCGGACTGGAAGCAGCGGATTCAGGCTACCTGGAAAGCAATGGAAGAATTGTATGCGGCAGGTCAAATCCGTGCCATTGGTCTCAGCAATTTCCTGCCCCACCATATAGAGGCATTGTTGGAGACAGCTAAGGTCATGCCTATGGTAAACCAGCTGGAGCTTCATGTGGGCTATATGCAGGAAGAGGCAGTCCGTTACAGTCAGGAAAAAGGTATTTTGGTGCAGGCCTGGAGTCCCCTGGGTAGACGTAAGCTTCTGACCGAGCCGGTGATTCAGTCCTTGGCTTCCAAATATCAGGTGACAGAAGCACAGCTTCTTTTGGGCTTTCTGGATCAGCAGGGAATCTCTGTGATTCCCAAGGCGTCTACAATAGAGCGTTGTAAGGAAAATTTGGATATCCATGGATTTACTTTGAATGCTGAGGATATGTACTTCTTGAAGTGCCTACCCCAGATGGGTTGGTCCGGTGAGCACCCTGATTTATAATTTTTTGATACTTATTTAAAATGAACTTATGGTGAGCAGCCAAGTGTAGCATCTTATATTCTGTATTTCGGGTAACAGAAAAACGTCGTTACTTAGTGAGGTAAAGCGTTTCTCTGATACGCATGCGTGTCGGAGATGCGCTCGAACTTAGTAACGCAACGTTTTTCTATTAGCGAAAGCGTGCCCGAAGACAGAATGTAAGATGTTTGCACTTGGCGTAACTTGGGCTTTAATCTGAAGTGAGCATATGAAATTACGGAAAGAGAGGGTGTGTGGTGGAGACCAAGAACATGCAAAAGAAGGGGGGCTTTTTGTCCACCAATCAGGCCACCATCTATGGCTGTTATCTGGGCTACATCGTCCAGGGAATCATTAATAATGTGAACCCTATTTTGTTTGTAACCTATCAACAAAGGCTAGGCGTGTCCCTGGAATTAATTTCCCTGCTGATTATATTGAATTTCGGTACCCAGATGGTAGTGGATACTGTGGCGGCCAAGTACGTGGACCGCATCGGCCATCGTTTGTGTATGGTACTGGCCCATGTATTTTCGGTGCTGGGACTGGTGAGTATTACGATACTGCCCTTGGTACTACCCGGTGCAGTGGTGGGACTTGGGATTGCCACAGTATTAAATGGTATTGGCGGAGGACTTTTGGAAGTACTGGTGAGTCCCATTGTGGAGGCAGTACCGGGAGAGGAAAAGGAGCAGGCCATGAGTCTGTTGCATTCCTTTTACTGCTGGGGCTGTGTAGGCTTCATCGCCATATCCACCCTGTTACTGCGTGTGCTGGGAAGTGAACGGTGGTATTTTTTGCCTTTGATTTGGGCAGTACTGCCGGCTATTAATACCTTCGTATTTATGAAAGTTCCCATTTTGCGAATGGTGGAAGAGGGGCAGCAGCTCCCTGTGAGAAAGCTCTTTTGCATGAAGATATTCTGGTTGCTGGTGATTTTGATGCTCTGTGCAGGGGCTTCCGAAATGGGCATGTCTCAGTGGTCCTCCTATTTTGCAGAGTTGGGCTTGGGCGTGGATAAAACCCTGGGCGATTTGTTGGGCCCATGCTTTTTCTGTATCCTCATGGGATTGGCCCGTACCTATTATGGCAAAGCCGGAAGTAATATGGATTTACATAAGTTTATTAAGGGTAGCTGTCTGCTGTGTGTGATTAGCTATCTGTTAGCAGTATTTGCGCCCCATCCCCTATTGGGACTCTTAGGTTGTGGCCTTTGCGGACTA
The DNA here is from genome assembly GCA_017473445.1 of Lachnospiraceae bacterium. Classification (GTDB taxonomy): domain Bacteria; phylum Bacillota; class Clostridia; order Lachnospirales; family Lachnospiraceae; genus Acetatifactor. Next base: position 11,538 of record JAFUKS010000161.1, on the reverse strand, counting down.
AGTATTGCTATTCTGTGGCCCGGCACCTTCAGTATTGCGGCCCGTACCTGCAAGGCCGGGGGGACTGCATTATTTGCGCTTTTGGCCCTGGCAGGGGATGTGGGCTGTGCAGCCGGTCCCCAGGTGGTGAGCCTGGTATCCGGTTTTGCACCGGAGTATGGATTAAAGGCCGGCCTGTTGGCAGCCATTGTGTTCCCTATTGTGTTGATGATTACTCTGACGGTGCTGGAGCGTGAAACGGATGCACAGAAAGTATTGGAGCAAGAGACGGATATGCGGAAAGTATCGGAACAAGATACAGATATGCAGAAATAAATGGAGCGATAACAATGGAAAAGGTTTTTGCCCGACTAAACGTTGATAATGTTTGTTTGGTAGGGTGGAAAAAATGGATATTATCCGACTAAAATTGAAAAATGCGAATATAGTAGGGGTAAAAATGATTGATATACCCTACTGCTCGGATAAATTAGCAAAAAAATAGGGTATAAGAAGAGAAAAAGACCCGACTGAATAGATAAAACACGCAAAAAGTAGGGGAATTAAGGAAAAATTTACCCGACGAAAGGAAAGAAATATAGGATTAGTAGGGTTGAACCCTATTAAAAGCCCCGACTTAATGGATAAAACATGAAAAAAGTAGGGAAATTGAGGCTAAAAGTTACCCGACGGAAGGCTAGAACTATAAAAATAGTGGGGATATACCCCGTGGATAGAAAAAAGAGTTGTCCATCAGGTCATTTCATGACTTGATGGGCAACTCTTTTTGTTAACATATTAGCGGGGGGCTCTGGCGGCGGCCATCTGTCTTAGGATGCCATCGATACGTTCCCGGATAAAATCCTGATGTTCTTCTTTCACCAAGAAGTACAAATAGGAATCCTTCACATATTCCATGGGCAGGCCACGGCCTACAATTTTGAAATTCACATAACCCATATCAATATACTTCTGAATCTCTTCCCGGGAGATGAAAGCGGGTCTGCTCATGCAATCCTCAAACTTCCGCTCCCCGGAACGGTTGGGGCAGGGGAAGGGGGTATGAATATCATATTCCAACTGCATCTGGGACTGCTGACGATAATGCTCACTTCTCTTGGGACAGTGGGGATAGCATGCTTCGTTTACCAAGATTTCTACTCTGTCTGCATAGGGAGAAATGGCTTCCAGTACCTCTTGATCGTGATTCAAATCATAATCCAGTACCACCAGATGATAATCCTTGTCCAGCTCTGCTTTCAGGCTCTCCGCATCCACAATGCGCTTGGTGGTGGAGGAAATGAGAGGGAAATTAGGGTACTCCTTACGCACATATTCCTCCAGAATGGGGGTGTTGGCCAACACCTGGTTGAAACCATTGTCTGCCAGCTTCATAATCAGATTGCAATAGGTATCCTGTAAATGCTTTTCTTCAATGAGGCAGTTGGTCCAGGTGAAGCGTACCGGGACCCCCTTGCTGTTGTAGGAATGCAGGATATTTTCCATATCTCTCTTGCAAGTGAGACCAAACACTGCACGGCCTCCGTTCCAAATGGCACCGGGAAAGGTACCGTATACAGAGCCTATTTTATAGCCATCGTAAAATTTGTCCGGATGGTCCTTCATCAGGTTGATAATTACTTCATTTAATATTCGGAAATAACAAAATCCCGGCAGATGCCAGTAGATTTCTTTCTTTTGCATATAAGAAACCCCTTTCCATAGAGTAATAAATTGTCTAAAAAACACCTGCCTCTACTATACCAAAGGCAGGTGTGAAAGTCAATTTGATACCTCTGCCCCATGACGATTACAGTGCATCACCGGCAGGAGGATTGTGTACGGCGGATTCGGTAATAAAGACCGCCAGCTTTTTCTGAATCCAGCTGATGACGGGACCCAGGAAAAACGCTACGGCCACGGTGACGATACCTACGTCGCCCCCCAGCAGAAGGCCTGTAAGCATGAACAGAATATCCCAGATCATGCGGATAAGTTTAAATGAAATCTTTTTTATATGCTGTGACAGGATAAAGGGGACCCCATCGTAGGGGGAGGTTCCCAGTCCTGCGGTCATATAGGTGGCAGCACCGATACAAAAGACAGCCAGTACCGGGAGTAACATCAAATATGCGGTAAGCTCATTATCAAAAAAGTCTGCCGGCAGCAGGATACTCCACAGATAGCGGAAGAAATCCGATATGTAGCCCAGACAAAACATATTTCCAATGGTACCGAAGCCGATAAGGCTTAAGTCAAATTTAATCACGATGATAAAGTTGATCAGATGGCACAATACCTGACAGGTTCCAAAGCTGATGGGCAGGTAATTGGTCACGCCCTGGGTGAGACAGGAGCAGGGGTCCGTACCCAGATTCATTTCTATTAACAAAGAAAGGCCCAGACCCTGTAAGCAGACTCCGATGATCATCAGTAGTAAGCGATTTTTAAATTTAGGAGGGCGGGCAAAGCATTTATTTTTCATAGAAGTATCCTTTCTTCAAAAACACTTAGAGTTATTATGGGATGAAAATGAAGGAGTGTCAAGATTTAGTCGGAGGATAGGGAATGTTTAAAGGAATTTTTACAATAGTTTACAATTGCTGTAAGAAATAATGAAATAGTGAAAAAGTATGGTAGCATGTACCTATTATGGTTGATATAATCGGAGAAGCTGAGAAGAAAGGGGAAATACATGAGAAAAATAATGAGAAAAATAATGAGAAAAAGTAGGTTGTTGTTGCTGATGCTGGCGGTGGTGCTGGGAGTCAGCGGTTGTAGTACCGCCCCGGAACAGGGGGATATTTATGTGGAAAAAGAATATGTGGAGATGCGGGAAACAATTATTTCCGGCGCAGATGAGGCACTACGGACTATGCTGACGGAGGAGAAGAAGATTGGGCATAGTAGAATGAGTTTGTTTCAGGATGTAATATATAGGATAGTTTCGGTTGTGTGGGAAAATGAAGATGCGGTTACCGCGGTGGAACTATATTTGCAGACACTGGAAGCACCCTATACACAATGGGAAAGCCGCCCCCTTGGGGAAATGGTGGAACTGGATGAAATAAAGTATATGGTAAGTCAGGTTGTATTCGGACAGGAGGGACAGCTGTATTGTATTTTATGGGGATTGAACGGTCCGTATTTGGCAAAATACAGCCCGGGGGAAATCAGTGAGATGGTGTGTGCATTGCTGAAAGAGGATTCGGGGTATGAAGTGGCAGTGGATGCGCATGGCAGGGTATATAGTTTCATGCCACAGTCTAAGCAATTAAGTTTATTGGCGGAAGATGGAAGCGTGCAGCAAGTAAAACAGCTGACGGGGGCAGTTTGTGGTTTGATAGGTGATGCGGCATCCGGACAGGACTATGTTTATGGTTTTGATATCCGTGGAAAGCTTTGCCTGTGGGATTTGGAGAGTGGTCAGGATATATTTTTGACTGAATCGGATTTAATTCTGAATGATTTTTATGGTGATTTTTCTGTTGACGGAGCCTTGTATTTTGCGGATACCAAGGGTATTTGGAAGTATGGGGAACAATTGGAGCAATACTGCGTATTTTCAGAGGAGGACTATTTTCTGGATAAAATATATGGTTTGGAGGTGGCAGGGGATGGTAGTCTGACGGTGCTGGCACAGATAGAGGGTAGTGACATCATGCTGCGAGTGGAGAAGAAGGTAGGGAAGGTAAAAGAAAAGGAAGAGATTGTTATTGCCTTTATAGAGAATCATGCAGGTCTAAATAAGTTGATTCGTAGATTTAACCGCCAAAGTGAAAGCTATCATATTACCAGCATTTATCCTGAGCCGGGGATGGAATGGAGTACTTTCCGAAACCAGATTCAAATGGAGGTCAGTGCCGGTGGGGGACCGGACATATTTGGTAGTGATTTTCTATTATCACCCGAGGATTATATAGAGAATGGTTATCTGACAAAAGTGGAAACGGTATGGGAAGCAGAAAATCAATATTTGCATTCTGCGATTGAGGAAGGAAAGTCAGGGGGAGTTTTATATGGCATTCCCTATGATTGTCAGTTCCGGTTGGTGGTTTATCCGGAGAGCTTGGTGGGGGATGTGGATTCCCTTACCATGGAGGTGCTGATGGAGGCGGTGGAGAACTCCGACGCTAAAGTGCTTCAAAGCGGTCTCACAGCCATGGGTATCGTATATGAGTATGGATTGTTTGATCATGAGAATCCCACTTATATAGATTGGGAACAGGGAGAAAGTCACTTGGACCGGGAACCTTTTAAGCGATTGCTGGAATTTGCCAAGGCCTATGGGGATGTGCAGGAAAGCTACGAACAGAAGCTTAAATGGTTGCAAACAGGAGATGCAGTAGCTTATCACTTTGATTTAACAAAGCTTCAGGATTTGCATAAATTGGCGGTCTATGTGCAAGGAGAACCTAGGATTTTAGGCTATCCATCTGCAGAAGGAAGAGGAATTTATACCCGTGCCCGCTATTTATATATGAATGCAAACGCAAAATGCCCGGAAGGGGCAACAGAATTCTTTCACTTTATTCTCAGTAAGGAGCAACAGGAAGCTTATGTAGATGATTATTTGGATCACAGTAACTGGGAAAACTGGGAAAAGGGATGGCGGGCCCAGCTTCCCATTCATTTAGAGGCCTATCAACGTTTGGTCAGCCTACAGTATCGTGAGAAGGGTACGATTATGACAGGGGATGGAGAACTGCTATATGAGGCCGGACCACTGAGTGAGCAGGAGGAAGCATATTTGTATGAAATTCTGGAGTATTCCAAGCCTGGCAATTGGAAGGTTTCATATATTGGAGATATTTTGGAGGAGGAACTGGAGCCTTATTTCGGCGGAGCCAAAACTGTAGAGGAAGTAGTGGGGATACTGGACAGCAGGGTGCAGACCTATCTGGATGAGCATCATAAATAGAAGATTGGTAAAATATAAAGAGGATGGTGCATCAGCACCATCCTCCGTCTATTGTAATGATTTGTCCGGTGAGATACTCAGGAGCCTTAGACAACTGTAATGCCAGCCGGGCCACTTCCTCTGCCTTGCCCAGTCTGTCCGCAGGAATCTCACAGGTAAGCTGTTCCATATCCTCCGGAGAGAAGCAGGCGTTCATATCGGTGTCGATGACACCGCAGGCAATGGCATTGACCTGTATATTACTGGGAGCCAGTTCCTTTGCCAAAGCCTTGGTAAAGCTGTTCATGCCCCCCTTGGATGCGGAGTAGGCTACCTCTGTGGAGGCTCCCACATTGCCCCAAACGGAAGAGATATTGATAATCCGACCCTGATGCTCCCGTAGCATTAAGGGGATGGCATGCTTGCAGGTATAGAAGCAGGCATTCAGATTCACATTCATTACCCGGTGCCATTCTTCGCAGGTCATATCTGTCAATAATCCAACATGAGAGATGCCTGCATTATTGATTAGAACATCCACCCGGGGCAGGGGCTGCATCAGGGCTGCTATCTGTTCATAATTTCCGGCATCCGCCTGATAGGCCAGACAGGTCACCTGATACCGGTTTTCCAGTTTTTCAGCCAGCTGTTCTAAAAGAGGCAGGGACTTGTTGCAGGTAAGTATCAGCTGGTAGCCGGCCCCGGCAAAGGTCTCTGCCAGGGCAGCTCCGATGCCTCTGGAGGCTCCGGTAATCACGGCAACTTTAAGATTTTTATTTAATCTATTCATGTATAAAAACTCCTTCTTAAGGAAATGCTTACGATTATTTTCAGTATAGCATACACTCTGCTTGTTTTTCCATAGGAAATCATGATACACTGGAAACAGGCAGTCATACAGGATAAAAGACTTGCATAGAATGGAGAAAAATATGTACGATTTGATTATTATCGGTTCCGGTCCCGCAGGCTTATCTGCGGCAGTATATGGTAAAAGAGCAGGGTTAAATCTGTTAGTATTGGAGCAGGCACCCATGAGTGGCGGTCAGGTACTTACCACCTATGAGGTGGACAATTATCTGGGTATGCCCGGCATCAATGGATTTGATATGGGGATGCAGTTCCGTGCCCACGCAGATAAGCTACAGGTAGAATTCAAGGAGGCTCAGGTGCAGGCCGTTGAGGATAAGGGCGGTAGTAAGCTGTTGCATACCTCGGCAGGAGACTTTGAGACCAAGGCTCTATTGGTGGCCACCGGTGCACAGCATGCTCATTTACAGGTACCCGGAGAGGAAGAATTGTCCGGTATGGGCGTATCCTATTGTGCCACCTGTGACGGCGCTTTTTTCCGTAAGAAAACCGTTGCTGTGGTAGGGGGCGGGGATGTGGCCCTGGAGGATGCTATTTATCTGGCCAGATTTTGTGAAAAGGTTTATGTGATTCATCGTAGAGATGAGTTCCGGGGAGCTAGGGTACTTCAGGAGGAATTGCGGGCATTGCCTAATGTGGAGATTTTGTACCATCACACTGTGTCTGTCATTCAGGGAGAGGAACAGGTGGAAGCACTCTCTCTTCATAATGTACAGACCGGAGAGGATACGGTACTGGCAGTGAACGGTATCTTCATTGCAGTGGGCATTCATCCTACCTCACAGCTGCTTGCAGGGTTGGTTGATATGGATGCGCAGGGATATGTGCTTGCAGGAGAGGATGGGTGTACCAGCTGCGATGGTATCTTTGTGGCGGGGGATATCCGTAAGAAACCTTTGCGGCAGATTGTGACTGCGGTGGCAGACGGTGCTAATGCGGCAGTCAGCGCAGGACAGTATATTCAACAGGCAAAATAGCTTGGTGTTGTAATATTTTGATAATTTAAAATATTTGTCGAAAATTCGAATAGGACAAAAGTCCCAGAAGGAAAAAGTGGATGTACAAAATTAACAAAAAAACGAAAATAAACGATAAAACAAATATAAATACGGTGAAAAAACGATAAAAGTTATCCACATCCCCAAATGCAGGAAAAATGGACAAAAGTCAGTTATACACCAAGTTATACACATTATCCACCGTTTTTTGAGAGAATAAAAAGGGTTTTATCCACTGATTTTTAGGAACGGGTGTTTTGTGAAGTTCTAATAAAAAACATTTTTTGGTCAAAAAACAAGTTTTTAGGGTTGACAAAACAAAAATCAAAAATTAGTTAAAAAAAACTTAAATTGTTGCAAAACAATACCAATATATGGTATAATGACAATACAATAAACAACTGGAAGGGATGATTCGCATGAAGATTATTATTGTAGGAAGAAACATTGATGTTACCCCCGGATTAAAGTCCGCAGTAGAGGACAAGCTGGGCAAGCTGGAGAAGTATTTCAAACCTGAGACCGAAGTACATGTGACCTTAAGTGTGGAAAAGGACCGTCAGAAGATTGAAGTAACCATTCCCGTGAAGGGCAGCATTATCCGTTCTGAACAGGTAAGCAATGACATGTATGTATCCATTGACCTGGTAGAGGAAATCATCGAGAGACAGCTGAAGAAATACAAAACCAAAATTGTAGATAAGAAACAGGCTGCCGGTTCCTTTAGCCAGCTGTATATGGACAATGATTATATGGAGGATGAAGAGATTCAGATTGTTCGTACCAAGAAGTTCGACATCAAGCCCATGTATCCGGAGGATGCATGCATCCAGATGGAACTGCTGGGACATGATTTCTTCGTATTCTGTAACGCGGAGACCGATCAGGTAAACGTAGTTTACAAGAGAAAGGGCGGCACCTACGGTTTGATTGAGCCAGAAGAGTAATTTCATAATTGACAAATAGCAGAGCCTCCGGGGAAATGTGTAAAAGCGATTTCCACCGGAGGCTTTTCTTGTGGAAATGCGTAGACTTTTTTCTCATTATGGATTAAAATAATAAATAGGGCATTTATGCTTAGCGTTTAAATTGTTATTTTTTTGTCAAAATAGGATTGCAAACCAATATCTACTATGATAAAATAAGCACAATGGCATTGATAATAAAATAACAATCAAATTTTTTTACATGGAGGAATCTAAAATGGCAAGAAAAGTTGTTTTAGCAGGTGCTTGTCGTACCGCAATCGGAACCATGGGTGGTTCTTTAAGCAACACTCCCGCTGCAGAGCTGGGTGCAATCGTTATTAAGGAAGCTTTGAATAGAGCAGGTGTTGCTCCCGAAGCTGTAGACCAGGTATACATGGGTTGTGTAATCCAGGCTGGTCAGGGCCAGAATGTGGCTCGTCAGGCAGCCATCAAGGCTGGTCTTCCTATTGAAGTACCCGCTGTTACCATGAACGTTGTTTGTGGTTCCGGTCTGAACTGCGTAAACCAGGCAGCACAGATGATTATGGCTGGTGAGGCTGATATCGTTGTAGCAGGTGGTATGGAGAATATGTCCATGGCTCCTTACGCTATGCCTCAGGCTCGTTTCGGTTACAGAATGAACAACGGTACTCTGGTAGATACCATGGTAAACGATGCTCTCTGGGATGCTTTCAACAACTATCATATGATTATGACCGCTGACAATATCTGCCGTGAGTGGGGTCTGACCCGCGAAGAGCTGGATGAGTTTGCTGTAAAGAGCCAGCAGAAGGCTGAGGCAGCTCAGGCTAACGGTGCATTCGATGCAGAAATTGTTCCCGTAATGGTTAAGAAGAAAAAAGAAATGGTTGAGTTTAAGGTAGATGAGGGCCCTCGTGCAGGTACTACCATGGAAGCTCTGGCTAAGCTGCGTGCTATCAATAAGGATGGTTTTGTTACTGCGGGTAACGCTTCCGGTATCAATGATGGTGCTGCTGCAATCGTTGTAATGAGCGAAGAGAAGGCTAAGGAGCTGGGTGTGAAGCCTATGGCTACCTTCGTAGCAGGTGCTCTGGCTGGTTGCCGTCCTGAGGTAATGGGTATCGGTCCTGTTTACTCCACCAAGAAGGTAATGGAAAAGACCGGCATGAAGATTGAGGACTTCGATATCATTGAAGCAAACGAAGCATTCGCAGCACAGTCCATCGCTGTAGGCCGTGACCTGGGCATCGATGTAGATAAGCAGCTGAACCCTAATGGCGGTGCTATCGCTCTGGGTCATCCCGTAGGTGCTTCCGGATGTCGTATCCTGGTTACTCTGTTACACGAGATGCAGGCGAAGGGTGCAAAGACCGGTCTGGCTACTTTGTGTATCGGCGGCGGTATGGGTTGCTCTACCATCGTTAAAATCGAGGATTAGTTAAGTGCACTGCAGCCGAGTGCGCCATATATTCCCCATGCGACACGTTTGCACTTGGGTGAAAATCGCAACGGTACTAACGCGCCACAGAACGGCGCGTAAGGACCGGCGTTTTCAACAGTCGCATAGGAAACATATGGCAGCCCTCGGCTCACAGTGCGTTTACAAATCATAAATCAGTTATTCTAATTTTAGCTATTTTTTATAGGAGAGAGAAACATGGAATACATAGTATATGAGCAGAAGGGTCAGTATGCCATTATCACCATTAGCCGTGAGAAGGCACTGAACGCTTTGAATTCCCAGGTTCTGGAAGAGCTGGATGCTTGTCTGGATGCTGTAAATCTGGATGAGGTAAGATGTCTGATTTTAACCGGTGCAGGACAGAAGTCCTTTGTAGCCGGCGCAGATATCGGTGAAATGAGTACTTTAACTAAGGCTGAAGGCGAAGCTTTCGGTAAGAAGGGAAATGATGTTTTCCGTAAGCTGGAGACCTTCCCTATTCCCGTAATCGCAGCGATCAACGGTTTTGCACTGGGTGGTGGTTGTGAGATTTCCATGAGCTGTGATATCAGAATCTGTTCTGACAATGCAGTATTTGGTCAGCCTGAGGTAGGTCTGGGAATTACTCCCGGCTTCGGCGGTACCCAGAGACTGGCTCGTCTGGTTGGTGCAGGTATGGCAAAGCAGATGATTTACACTGCGCGCAATATCAAGGCTGACGAGGCTTTCAGAATTGGTCTGGTAAACGCTGTTTATACTCAGGAAGAGTTACTTCCTGCAGCTGAGAAGATGGCAGCAGGCATTGCAAAGAATGCTCCCATCGCTGTTCGCAACTGCAAGAAGGCTATCAATGAGGGCCTGGATGTAGATATGGATGCAGCAATCGTTATTGAAGAGAAGTTGTTTGGTGACTGCTTCGAGACCGAGGATCAGAAATATGGTATGGCTTTCTTCCTTGACAAGAACAAGGAAAAGGTCAAAGAGCCGTTTGTTAATCGTTAATAAAAGTAATGTTTAAATAATGAGGAGGTAAATCCTCCCTACACTGAGGGACTCGGATTTTACTCCGCCAAATTAAAGGAGGACTACAATGAAAGTAGGTATTATTGGTGCCGGTACTATGGGACAGGGCATTGCAAAGGCATTTGCTCAGGTAGAAGGTTATGAGGTTGCACTCTGCGATATTAAGCAGGAGTGGGCTGAAGGCGGTAAGGACAAGATTGCTAAGGGCTATGCTAAGCTGGTAGAGAAAGGCAAGATGACCCAGGAAGCTGTAGATGCTATTCTGGCCAAGATTACTCCCGGTCTGAAGGAGAATCTGTGTGCAGATTGCGATTTAATCGTAGAAGCAGCATTTGAAAATATGGAAGTAAAGAAGACCACCTTTGGTGAGCTGGACAAGATTGCAAAGCCTGAGTGCATTTTTGCATCTAACACCTCCAGTCTTTCCATTACCGAGATTGGCAATGGCTTAAACCGTCCCATGATCGGTATGCATTTCTTCAATCCCGCTGACCGTATGAAGCTGGTTGAGGTAATTGCAGGTGTAAACACTCCTCAGGAGACTGTAGATACCATCAAGAAGATTTCCGAGGAAATCGGCAAGACTCCCGTACAGGTAAATGAGGCAGCAGGATTTGTAGTAAACCGTATCCTGATTCCTATGATCAACGAAGCTGCTTTCATCAAGATGGAAGGTGTTTCCGATATCGCAGGTATCGATGCAGCTATGAAGCTGGGTGCAAATCATCCCATGGGTCCCCTGGAGTTGGGCGATTTCGTAGGTCTGGATATTTGTCTGGCTATTATGGATGTATTGTATGCTGAGACCGGCGACAGCAAGTATCGTGCATGTCCTCTGATCCGTAAGATGGTACGTGGCGGTAACCTGGGCGTTAAGAGCGGCAAGGGCTTCTATGTATACAATGCAGACAGAACCAAGACTCCCGTTGATGCTATGTAAGTAAAGAAAAATTATCAGAGTCATTCGCAAAATTGCCTCGGTGAGGCTCTGAATGAAAATAATATATTTTTTGGAGGAATTAAAATCATGGATTTTACTTTAAGCAAAAAGCATGAAATGGCACGTACTCTGTTTAAAGAGTTTGCCGAAAAAGAAGTAAAGCCTCTTGCTCAGGAGGTTGATGAGACTGAGGTATTCCCTCGCGGAACAGTTGAAAAGATGGCTAAGAACGGTTTCTTAGGTATCCCCGTTCCCAAGGAGTACGGCGGACAGGGCTGTGACCCTCTGACCTACGCTATGTGTGTAGAGGAGCTGTCCAAGGTTTGCGGTACTACCGGTGTTATCGTTTCCGCACACACCTCTCTGTGCTGTGATCCTATCCAGACCTACGGTACTGAAGAGCAGAAGCAGAAGTACTTAGTTCCCCTGGCTAAGGG